>JAQYBF010000077.1 GCA_029338875.1 Lachnospiraceae bacterium | reverse complement strand
TATTGGCAGCGCCGGCGGAGACGCCAACTGCATAGTCAAAGTTTAAGTGTTCATCCAGAAAGGCGTCCAGGACACCTGCGCTGTAGGCGCATTTCATGCCGCCGCCTTCTACAAAAAGACAGGTCTTCATTTCTTTTTCCTCCATGAAAATAATTATAGCGGTTTTTGAATTTCTGTGGAGAGGACTTTATACATTCCCAAAAAACTGTATATTGAGGCCGACTTTCAATTCTTTTATCATCAATATTAAGCAGAGAAATAGCATAAGTCTGCTGTCCTGCCGGCTTTTTTCCGGCAGATGACTGTTATACAAATTGATAAGGAATTGGGTGAGTAAAATGGAACAGCAAGTACAAGTTGGAACTTTTGACAAAGCCAAGCATGCTGCCGAGCGGAAAGCCTTCGATGTTGCTATTACTGCAGCATTAAAGCACATCGACAAGGACCGTGGCAAGGCAATGATTCAGATGGTCAATCTGACTCAGAAGGTTCTTGGCGATACATGGCCGGATCGTGCCTATGAGGCTCTGAGAAATGTCTTCCGTGATCCGGATTCCAAGTGGATGAAATATACCAACGCCATGTTCGATGACGTTGACCCCAAGCTCATTAAGAGCGCAGCCCTGAACCTCGGCTATGAAGCAGGTTTCCGCGGCTACAAGAGAACCAGAGAGCTTTCCGAGAAGCTGAATGCCAGCATTCCCTGGTCGATCCTGATCGACCCGACCTCTGCCTGCAACCTTCACTGCACAGGCTGCTGGGCTGCCGAGTACGGTCATCAGATGAGCCTCTCCTATGAGCAGCTGGATGATGTCATCACCCAGGGCGAGAACCTCGGTATCTATTCCTGGCTCTACACCGGTGGTGAGCCTACCGTTCGTAAGAATGATCTCTTCAAGCTCTGCGAGAAGCATCCGCACAGCAACTTCCAGTGCTTCACCAACGGTACTCTGATCGATGATGAGTTCTGTGAGAATATTCTTCGTGTCGGAAACTTCTTCCCCAATATTTCTCTGGAAGGATTTGAAGATGCAAATGACGGCCGTCGTGGTCAGGGCGACTTCCAGTCCGTTATGGCAGCTATGGATCGTCTGAAGGCCCACAAGTGCCTGTTTGGCCTTTCCATCTGCTACACCAGAGCCAACTACAAGACCGTAACCTCTGATGAGTTCCTGGATATGGTCATCGACAAGGGCGCCAAGTACATCTGGTACTTCCACTATATGCCGGTCGGAAATGACGCTTCTACTGATCTCCTTCTGACACCGGATGAGCGTGAATATATGTACCACAGAGTTCGTGAGATCCGTGGTTTCGAAGGCGGCAAGCCTATCATGGCCATTGATTTCCAGAACGACGGTGAGTTCGTCGGCGGATGTGTTGCCGGAGGCCGTGAATACTGCCACATCAACCCCAACGGCGATGTAGAGCCCTGCGTATTCATTCACTACTCCAGCGCCAACATCAAGGACAAGAGCCTTCTGGAATGTCTGCAGCAGCCGATTTTCCAGAAGTACAGAGAAGGTCAGCCCTTCAACGAGAATCATCTCCGTCCCTGCCCTATGCTTGAGAACCCTGAAAAGCTCAGAGAGATCGTTGCAGAGACCGGTGCAAAGTCTACCGATATGCAGTCTCCGGAGAGCGTTGATTCCCTCTGCGGCAAGTGCGATCCTTATGCAGCAGAATGGGCTGACCGTGCAGCCAAGCTCTGGAAGGAAAGCCAGGAGGAAAAGGCAGCTCGTGCCGCTGCTCCTCTTTCCGAAGCAGGCAAGGTCCTCGTAAGACCCCAGGCCAGCGCAAACAAGTAAAATCAGCGGCCTGTCATAAGGCTCTGTAAAATATTGTAAGTAAAAAGGCAGTCGACATAAGCCGACTGCCTTTTTTGATATGATTTTTACTTGAAATGTTGACTTTTGATGCCGATTTAAGCTGTTTTACCTGTATTTGGCATCGACAATATAAAAATCCGCATAAAAAAGCAGGCTTCAGAGGCCTGCTTTTCCTTTATTATTCAGCTTTCTTACCGGATCTGCCCCACTTCTTTTTGATGGCTCCGAGTACATCGACTTTCTCGGCTCTTCCTGTCGGAATCAGACGGATAGCCGGCCAGTGCTTGATCAGCATGAGACAGGCCAGAACAATGGCCAGAATCCCGGCTTCCTTCCCGTGAAGAAGGAAGGCAAAGACACAGTAGACCAGAGGAATAAAGGCCGCTCCCAGGCCCAGATACTGACTGGCAAAGACAATCAGCATGCCGACGATCATCGACAGAAGGCCTGCCAGAGGATTCATAAGAAAGTATCCGGCGCAAGATGTCGCAACGCCCTTGCCGCCGCGGAACCTCTGCCAGAAGGGATAATTATGACCCAGGGTGACGCCGATCACTGCATAGTAGACCACGACGATGCCGATCCCGTAGGATCCGGTATGGAGATGAAGGGCATGGTTTACATTTACACCGAAGAAACGGTAAAAAGGGGCCTCACTACTGTCTCCGTAAAAGAGGGTGGCCGTAAGAAGGACCGCCAGGAGTGTTTTAGAAATATCGCCGATCAGAACCGTGATGCCCGGTTTAAATCCCAGATGGGCCATAACATTGGCCATGCCGGGGTTTCCGCTGGTTCCGAGCTCCCGGCAGGGGCGGCCGGTCAGCTTCCGCGTCACGACCTCCGCCGTCAGGAAACAGCCGAAGCCATAACCGATCAGTAAGGTAAGAAGCCTTGGAAGTATCTGCATATCAGTAATCCACCGTAATCTTATCCAGATGCCAGATGTCGTCCACATATTCCTGGATGGTCCGGTCGGAAGAGAACTTGCCGACGCATGCAATGTTGGTGATGGCCATCTTTGCCCATCTGCTCCGGTCCTGGTAGGCCTTTACGATTTCCCGCCGTGCATCATCGTAGGAATGGAAATCCTTGAGCACGAAGTAGGTATCGGCATACTGGGTGGACTTGGTGTTGAGGAGGGAATTATAGACATCCCGGAAAAGCTCCGGATTCTCGGGGCTGTAGAAGCCGTTGGTCATCTGGTCTAAGACCTTGCGGATTCCCTCATCACTGTTATAGATGTCCATAGGGTTGTAGTCTCTCTTCTGCTCATGGGCAATGACCTCATCTGCGCTCATACCGAAGATAAAGGCATTCTCCTTACCCATCTCCTCAACCATCTCGACATTGGCGCCGTCCATGGTTCCAAGGGTGATGGCGCCGTTCAGCATGAACTTCATGTTGGAGGTTCCGGAAGCCTCCTTTGAAGCTGTCGAGATCTGCTCGGAGATATCGGCTGCGGCGAAGATCCACTCGGCATTGGAAACCTTGTAATCCTCAATGAAAACGACCTTGATCTTATTGTTGATGGCCGGATCATTGTTAATGACATTGGCCACATTGTTGATGAGCTTGATAATAAGCTTTGCAATATGATAGCCGGCGGATGCCTTGGCACCGAAGATGAAGGTTCTCGGAACGAAGTCCATTTCCGGATGCTCCTTCAGCTCGTTATAGAGATACATGATATCGAGGATATTCATGAGCTGTCTCTTATATTCATGCAGTCTCTTGACCTGGACATCGAAGATGGAATCCGGATCGACCTCGATGCCGTTATGCTCGAGGATGTACTTTGCAAGCCGTTCCTTATTGTGATGCTTGATTTCCAGGAACTCTTCCTGTACTCTGGGATTGTCGGCATAGGTCAGAAGGCCCTTGGTCTTGTAGAGATCGGTCACCCAGTCTCGTCCGACATACTTGGTTACCCAGTCTGCCAGCTCACGGTCTCCGTGGAGAAGGAAACGTCTTTGGGTAATACCGTTGGTCTTGTTGGAGAACTTCTCCGGGTACATCTCATAGAAGTCACGCAGGGTTTCCTTCTTCAGAATCTCTGTATGAAGCTTTGCCACACCGTTGACCGAATAGGATCCGACAATGGCCAGATAGGCCATGCGGACCTGACCGTCTTGAACGATGGACATTCGGCGGACACGATCCTCATCACCAGGGAACTTTCTTCTGACTTCCTCGCAGAAACGGCGGTTGATCTCCTCCACGATCTGATAGATCCGGGGAAGAAGTCTGCTGAAAATGTCAACCGGCCACTTCTCCAGAGCTTCCTGCATAATGGTGTGGTTGGTATAGGCGCAGCACCTGGTGGTAATGGACCAGGCTTCATCCCAGCCCAGGTTCTCCTCGTCCATGAGAATCCGCATGAGCTCTGCAACAGTCAGGGTCGGATGGGTATCGTTCATCTGGAATGTTACCTTGTCCGGAAGACCGTGAATATCGATATGGTGCTTGTGATAACGGTTGATGGCTCTCTGCAGGGAAGCAGATACGAAGAAGTACTGCTGACGCAGACGAAGCTCCTTGCCGAAAGGATGGCTGTCATTGGGATAGAGGACATCGACCAGGTTCTGAGCCAGGGTCTTCTCCTCTACGGCCTTCTCATAGGCACCGCGGTCGAAGGACTCCAGGCTGAAGGCTTCCTTGGGCTCGGCATCCCACATGATCAGGGAATTGACCACATTGTTGCCGAAGCCTGTGATCGGCATATCATAGGGAACCGCCATAACGCTGTGGTAGTTCTCCTGAATGAACTTATACTGGCCGTCCGGCTGGCGGACTGCACGGACCGTGCCGCCGAACTTGATCTCATGGGCATATTCCGGCCGCTTTAATTCAAAAGGATAGCCGTTGGCAAGCCAGTCATCCGGAACCTCCTTCTGATAGCCGTCCTCGATCTTCTGACGGAACATGCCGTAACGGTAGCGGATGCCGCAGCCATAGGCCGCATAGCCAAGAGTCGACAGGGAATCCATGAAGCAGGCTGCCAGACGTCCCAGGCCGCCGTTTCCAAGAGCCGGGTCCGGCTCCTGATCCTCGATGGTGTTGATATCCACACCGAGATCCTCGAGGTATTCCTTGAAATGATCATATTCACCAAGATTTAAGAGATTATTGCCCAGGGCCCGGCCGACCAGGAACTCCATGGACATATAGTAGACGATCTTCGGATCTTCCCTGGTCATGGCATCCTGGCTGGCGATCCAGCGCTCAATGACCTCATCCTTTACGATCTGAGCAACTGCCTGATACTTTTCTTCATTACTGGCGTCTTCCCAGTGCTTACGGAAGAGATTCAGAGTATTGTGTTCCGCTTCTTCACGGAACTCTCTTTTTGACATATGTTCAAATCTCATCTTGTTCCTCCATTCCGGATTGATTTCAGTACATACTCTTATACATTATACACTTCTGGCGGCCTCTTTTTATAACTTTTTCGAATGACTTGTATTCCAGGACGGTCTTTATGAAATATAGACCCTCCCTTCGAAGACAGGCTTCGGCTCCCATTCAGGCTTCCATCCGAATGACATCCCCAGCAATAAACAAGGGCCTCTGCTAAAAACAGAAGCCCTCATTGGCAGCCAACAGATCATACAAGCAATAAATCTGCTTTATTCAATTTGTCAGAATTTTCATTCAGACTTTTTCTACGGACAGTTTAACATTTTCTCCGTTCACATTCCAGTCTTTCTCATATCCCTGGCCGAGAGAATCTGTGATCTCATCGCAGAGGGTCTCATGGGAGATAAAGTCTCCGCGCTTTTCGAAGACTTCCTTAATCTTCTCGCTGCCCTCATAGCCAATCCGGATATGGTCCATGACCTCGAAGCCGGCTTCCTTACGCATGGTCTGAACTTTGGAAATGATCTCACGGGCAAAGCCCTCTTCAATGAGCTCCGGTGTCAGATTCATGTCCATAACGACTGTGATGCCGTTGTCCTGCTGGGTCTCATAGCCTTCCTGCTGGGTCATGGTGATCAGAAGATCATCCTCTGAGAGTTCGATGGAAGGATCGATCTCAGGGAATTTGAGAGCGCCCTTCTCCTTCAGTTCTGCCATGGCCTTGTTGCCGTCCAGACAATTCAGGGCTGCCTGGATCTTACCGAGGAACTTACCGTACTTGGGTCCTACGGTACGAAGCTGAGGCTTGAAGGTATAGGTTGTAAAGTTCTCGACATCGTCGGTGAAGACAACCTTCTTGACATTCAGCTCATCCTTGAGGATTGCGGTAAAGCTGTCATCCAGAGCCTTGTCGGCCTTGACATACATGGTGCCGATGGGCTGACGGTTCTTGACATTGGCCTCATTCCGGCAGGCGGAGCCCAGGACCTTGATCTTTAAAACTTCGTCCATTTCTGCTTCCAGTTCGGGCAGGATATGGTCTTCATTTACGACCGGATAATCGCAGAGATGGATAGACTCCGGTGCACTCGGATCGATGGAGCGGACCAGATTCTGGTAGATCTCCTCGGTCATGAAAGGAATCATGGGTGCTGCAGCCTTGCAGATGGTAACCAGGGAGGTCCACAGAGTCATATAGGCATTGATCTTGTCCTGCTCCATGCCCTTTGCCCAGAAACGCTCTCTGGACCGGCGGACATACCAGTTGCTTAATTCATCGACAAAGGTAGACAGAGCCGAGGCGGCCTCCGGAATCTTATAGTTTCCTAAGCAGTTATCTGCAGTCTTCACAGCCGTATTGAGACGGGAGATGATCCACTTGTCCATGACGGAAAGCTTATCGTAGTCCAGGCTGTACTTGGTCGCATCGAAGTTATCGATGTTGGCATAGAGTACGAAGAAGGCGTAGGTATTCCACAGGGTGGACAGGAACTTTCTCTGTCCTTCCACAACGGCTTTCTCATGGAACTTGTTGGGAAGCCAGGGCTGGGAGTTGGTGTAGAAATACCAGCGGATGGCATCGGCGCCAAACTTATTCAATGCTGCCATAGGATCTACGGCATTGCCCTTGGACTTACTCATCTTCTGTCCGTTCTCATCCTGAACATGGCCGAGAACGATGACGTTCTGATAAGGTGCCTTATGGAAGAGAATGGTGGACTCTGCCATCAGGGAATAGAACCAGCCACGGGTCTGATCGACAGCCTCGGAGATAAACTGGGCCGGGAACTGCTGCTCAAAGAGGTCCTTATTTTCAAAAGGATAATGATGCTGGGCAAAAGGCATAGCGCCGGAATCGAACCAGCAGTCGATGACCTCGGGCACCCTGTGCATGGTCTTTCCGCAGTGAGGGCATTTGTAGGTAAAGCCATCGATGTAAGGACGGTGAAGCTCTACGGTCAGAGCATCCTCACGGCCGGTCTTCTCCTTCAGCTCTTCTCTGGAACCGATGGATTCCTGATAGCCGCAGTCTTCGCACTGCCAGATATTTAAGGGAGTACCCCAGTAACGGTCACGGGAGATACCCCAGTCCTGAACATTCTCCAGCCACTTTCCGAAACGGCCTTCACCGATTCCCTTGGGGATCCAGTTGACGGTTTTGTTGTTGGCAACCAGCTCATCCTTGACTGCAGTCATCTTGATGAACCAGGACTCTCTTGCATAGTAGATAAGAGGTGTGTCGCAGCGCCAGCAGTGAGGATAGTCATGCTCGAACTTGGGAGCTGCGAAAAGAAGACCCTTCTCGTCCAGATCCTTTAAGACTTCCGGATCTGCACTGACAGCACCCTTGTCGATTTCCTTCTGGGTCGGCTTGCAGCGCATGCCGGCGAACTTTCCGGTCTCGGGCTTCAGCTTTCCTTCGGCATCCACGAGCTCGATCAGAGGCAGATCCCACTCACGGCCGATCCGGGCATCGTCTTCACCGAAGGCCGGTGCGATATGGACGATTCCGGTACCGTCTGTCATGGTGACATAAGTATCGGACAGGACATAGTGGGCCTTCTTGTGTGCCTTCTCAGCTGCCTTTGCGGTGAAATCGTAGAGGGGCTCGTATTCCTTGCCTTCCAGATCCTTTCCGACATAGCTCTCCAGAACCTCATAGGCCCTCTCTCCTTCCTTGGCCAGAGGAGAAAGTACCTTCGATGCCAGGGCCTCTGCGATGTAGTAGGTATAGCCATCGGCCGCCTTAACTTTGACATAGGTCTCGTTGGGGTTTACGCAGAGAGCGGTGTTGGAGGGCAGGGTCCAGGGTGTTGTGGTCCAGGCCAGGATGTAGGTATCCTCGCCCTTGACCTTGAAGCGGACGATTGCGGATCTCTCTTTTACGGTCTTATAGCCCTGGGCAACCTCCTGTGCGGACAGAGGGGTGCCGCAGCGGGGGCAGTAGGGAACGACCTTGAAGCCCTTGTAGAGGAGCTTCTTGTTCCAGATTTCCTTCAGAGCCCACCATTCGGACTCGATGAAGTTGTCGTCATAGGTGATGTAAGGATGCTCCATATCAGCCCAGAAGCCGACCTGATCGGAGAACTGCTCCCACATGCCCTTGTATTTCCAGACGGATTCCTTGCACTTCTTGATGAAGGGCTCCATGCCGTAGGCTTCGATCTGCTCCTTGCCGTCGAGTCCCAGTTCCTTCTCAACGCCGATCTCAACCGGAAGACCGTGGGTATCCCAGCCGGCCTTTCTCGGAACATACTTGCCCTTCATGGTCTGATAGCGGGGAATCATATCCTTGATGACACGGGTCAGGACATGGCCGATATGAGGCTTGCCGTTTGCGGTAGGCGGGCCGTCATAGAAGGTATAGGTCTCGCCCTTCTTCCTTGAGTCCATGGACTTTTCAAAGATGTGTTCCTGGTTCCAGAAATCGATGACCTGGTGCTCCCGGTCAACGAAATTCATGGAAGAGTCAACTTTCTTGTACATGTTTTCCTCCTTCGGATACATCCGGTGTGCCGGCTTCAGATGTTTTTCGCATCCTTTCCGGTCCGGCAGATAAAAACGCCCTCTATCCGCATAGGACAGAGGGCATCTGCTTATAACCACCTATGTGACGTGAACTTGACCTTGCGGCAATATTCATGCTCTTACTAACGGGAAGAATCCGTCTTACCTACTGACTGTGAAATATAGAGCGTTCAGCTTGAGGCTCGGAAGTGATTTTCAATCTGCTGCTACTGGCACCGGCTCTCACCATCCCCGGCTCGCTTTTCGCTTTCGCCTGCAGACCTACTGTCTTCGTCAAAGCTTTTCTATGGAATTAATAATGACAGGAACAATTCCGCCAGAAAACCTGCGAAAGACTTTCCCTGTCCGACGGAAAGTTCAATTCACATGCATATCAAATGAAAAGGCTTCACCGCCAACGTGAGAAATTATAACCGCATTAATAAATGCTGTCAACACGAAAATTGTAGGATCCCAGGTCAGAACCCTGCTGATTCTGCAGGTTCATAAGCTCCCGGAAGATCATATCCCCGTTCCTCATAGTTCCGATGACACAGAGAAACACAAGGATTGCGAGAAGAATCAGTGTAATGACTGCCAGGACGATCCCTGTAACCGGCATTGCGTTCTCTCCCATGACTCCGTAATTCCTGTTCTTACGAAGCTGCAGATGGCCCAGGATCAGGGCAGCGATACTGCAGCCGATTCCGGGCAGAACAAGCCAGAAGAAGGTAATGCTTAAGATTCCGAGGATGATCGAAGCGATCCCGTTCTTATTGTTCCAGGGCGCGATGTAGGGGTGATAATCCTGGCTTGGGTTTATATTTGAACCATAACTATCCATGTGATCATATCCTTTTTAGTTAAAGCCCATAAAGCGCTGGGCGATGTGGTAGGACTTTCTGGCAAAGCCCCGGCCGAACTTTCCGGGAATGTTCATGGAGAAGCCCAGAACTCCATAGCGGAGACGGTGGTAGACGCTCGGGTTCTTATCCTTAATGTATTTCCAGAGTTCATGAATCTTGTTGAAGATCTCAGGATCCCTGGAAACATAGCCCAGACTGGAGGATACGACTGTGATCATTTCCAGATAGGACAGCATGTACTTCCGAAGCATGGGATCTGTGATCTCGCTGTCATGGGCACAGAAATAATCGATCATGCGGTAGTTGACTGCGAGCTGCTGATCAATCCTGCGGATCATGGTCTGCTCGGCTACGGACTGGCCGTCTCTTCCGATCAGATAGCGATAGTAATCGACATCCAGATAGTACATGGTCTTCACATAGGGAAGAGGTTCGAAAACAAAAAGGTTATCTACATAGAAGGTATGCTTGGGCAGAACCAGACCGGATTCCCGGAGCATTTCGGTACGGTAGGTCACGGAATGCATGAGAATAACATTTCCCTTGATAACCCGCTTCAGGCCGTCCCAGCCGATCATCTCGTTTTCCGGAAACATATGCTCATAAATCATGCGGCGCTGGTGATTCTCGCAGAGCTTTTCATAGACGTAGTTGGTCACAAGCATATCAACCGGCGTGCCCTTATCGACGAGCTCATGGAGCTTTTCCCGAACCTTCCGGTAGGCATCCTCGTCTACCCAGTCATCCGAATCCACAACCTTGAAATACAGGCCCCTGGCATTGCGGATACCGGTATTGACCGCTTCGCCGTGGCCTCCGTTTTCCTGATGGATGGCCCGGCAGATGGTCGGATACTTGGCCTGATATTCATCGGCAATCTTTGCCGTATCATCGGAAGATCCGTCATCGATGATCAGGATCTCGACATCTTCTCCGCCCGGAAGGATGGATTCGATGCACTTTCTCATATAGTCCTGCGAATTATAGCAGGGAATTGCAAAACTGATTAATTTCATAAACAATAATCCTTTCAAACTTCAATTATTATACATGCATTTTCTTAAAAATCTATTAAGATGGCGTAAATAATATACAAACTTTTCCAATTGTACAAAAAACAGTGCCGGTTTCCAATAAAGCAAGGAAAATGCGCTTTGGCATGCTGGTATAAGGTTGAAGTTTTGTTTTCGGATGGTTCTTTGCGGGATTATTTCTTCCTTCTTCCCCAGAGGGATTCCGTATAGACTTTGAAGGCGCTGGGAATGGCATAGCGGCTTCTGGCCTGATCCAGCTCGGCCAGAAGCCAGGGAGATCCGCTTTCACTCTCCCTGTTTTCTATATCTCCCTGTCCGTTGGCTCTCACTTTGCCAGTCTGATTTATTTCGTCTCCTGTCACTGTCATACCGGGAGCTGTCTTTCTATCGAAATCAACAGAGGCCACCCGGATGACATAGGATGTCATCCGCCATTCGACATGGGAAAAGATATGCCTGGCCTCTTCCCCGGCCTCGACCTGAAGAGGATCCAGGCCCAGGCCTCTGGTGTATTCCAGAGCGTCCTTTTCACTGACATGGCCCTCCAGACCGGGAAATTCATAGAGACCGGCCAGAAGGCCCTTGTCCGGCCGCCTCCTTAAGAGAACCCGGTCGCCGTCCCGGATCAGAAGAATGGTCCGTTCCTCAATCCGCCGGGCCTTGGGCTTGGATTTGACAGGGTAATCATGAACGCAGTCCTTTTTTCGGGACAGACAGGAGTCTCTCCAGGGGCAGGATTCACATTTGGGTTCCCCGTTCGGGAGGCAGACCGTGGCGCCAAGCTCCATCATGGCCTGATTCAGATCCCCGGGATAAAAGTCCAGGTCTCTTCCCTGCAGGACCTGATCCAGTTCCGCAGTAATGGCTTTTTTCGTCTTCTCTTCCGCAATGTTCCGTCCATCGCAGGCCACCCTTGTCAGAATCCGAAGGACGTTCCCGTCCACTGCGCTGAAAGGCAGACCGAAGGCAATTGAAGAAATGGCTCCGGCCGTGTAGGGGCCGATACCAGGAAGTGAAAGGATAGCATCATGATCCGCGGGCATTTTCCCGCCATACCTTTCCATGATGACCTGGGCGGCCTTCTTCAGGTTCCGGGCCCGGCTGTAATAGCCGAGGCCTTCCCAGAGCTTCATAAGCTCATCCTCCGGGCATTCCGCCAGATCGCGGATGGTCGGAAGGGCCGTAAGGAAACGCTCATAATAGGGAATCACAGCCTCGACCCGGGTCTGCTGGAGCATGATTTCAGAGATCCAGATCCGGTAGGGATCCTCTGTCCGCCTCCAGGACAGATCCCTGTGGCCTTTTTTGTACCAGTCTACCAGCGGATCGAAGAGAGAATCATAAACAGACATCATCATCCCCTGGACTTCTCGATGCTGGCTTCGATGGCAGCCTCAATGGAATGACGGAAGCCGGTCTCTTCCAGCTTTGCCACACCGGCAATGGTCGTGCCGCCGGGCGAGCAGACCGCATCCTTCAGAGCCCCGGGATGCTCTCCTGTCTCCAGAACCATCTTGGCGGAACCGAGCACAGCCTGGGCAGCAAATTTATAGGCCTGCTTTCTCGGCATACCTTCCTTAACCGCCTCATCCGCCATGGCTTCGATCAGGATGTAGATAAAGGCGGGAGAAGATCCGCTGACGCCGGTGACACAGTCCATGAGATTTTCCGGAACCACCTCTGCCTGGCCGAAGCTTTCAAAAAGCCGGCAGGCGTACTGAAGATGAGCGTCCGTAACACAGTGTCCGGGAGTCAGGGCGGTCATGGCCTCACCAACCTGAGCCGGTGTGTTGGGCATGGTGCGGACCAGCTGAAGCTTCCCGTCCAGAGCCGGTGTCCGGAAGAGATCCTCAAGGACATCTACGGATTTTGCTGCAACAACTGAGATTAAAAGGGTATCCGGAGCGATTTCCTCCCGGATTTCTTCTGCGACCTCTTCCAGCTTATTGGGCTTTACTGCCAGGAAAACCACATCTGCATGAACAGCTTCCTTATTGTTATTGGTCGCCGTGATGCCATAGGTCTCTTCCAGTCTTTTCTTTGAGTTTTCCGTATGGCAGGATGCGATGACCTCGTCCCGGTCGGCCATGCCGGCGGAGAGAATTCCCTTTAAGATGGCAGATCCCATATTGCCGCAGCCGACAAAACCGATTCTGTATTTATTTCCCATAAAGCGCCTCTTTTCTTACTGCTTTTTACTGCTGATCTATCGGTCTCTTGAATCTTGTGTTCGACCGTCTCAGAGCCTTCTCAGGAATCCGGCTTTTTCAAGAGATTTTCGGAAATACCTGCCGGTCCCTGATTCCCTATATCATAAATGATTTTTTAAAATAAGTTAAGTATAGGAGAATGTCATATAGAAGCCATGTGTAAAAGTCATGTATAAAAGCCATCTATAAAAGAAACCAGAAGAACAGGATCTCTACTAAGATTCGTCTTCTGGTTTCTTCATCAATTATCCATACTGATTTCGATTCGATCTATATTTGCCCCGGGATCCGATTCAGAATCAGGTCCAAAGCTCCATGATAAGCCGGTGATTCTTCTGAATCCTGCTGCCGGAAAGCCAAATATCAGAAATCGGTCAGATCTGCAGGTCTTCTCTCAAGGAATGCAGCCATGCCTTCACGATGATCATGGGTATCGCAGACAACACCGAAGAGGTTGGACTCATACTCTACTGCGTTCTGGATGTCCATATCGTAACCATTGTTGATGGCAGCCTTTGCAACGGAAACTGCATAGGAACCCTTGGAGATGATCTTCTTTGCCATCTCCTTGCAGGTCGGCATCAGTTCTTCCTTGGGAACGACATGGTTTACAAGACCGATCCGGTAAGCTTCATCAGCCTTGATGGTATCGCAGGTGAAGATCAGCTCTTTGGCACGTCCCATACCTACCAGACGAGCCAGACGCTGGGTTCCGCCGAAGCCGGGGATAATGCCGAGGCCGGTTTCCGGCTGACCGAAGGTTGCGTTCTCAGATGCAACACGGATGTCGCATGCCATGGCGATTTCGTTACCGCCGCCAAGTGCGAAGCCGTTGACTGCGGCGATGGTTACCTGACGCATCTTCATCAGCTTGAAGAAAGGCTTGCTGGCTCTCATGCCGAAAGCACGTGCCTGCTTGGCATCGAAGGAAGCCATCTCGGCGATATCTGCGCCTGCAACGAAGGAACGATAGGGATCATCTGTGCCGAGCTTCTTATTGAAGCATGCACCGCCGGTCAGAATCAGAACCTTGATGTCATCTCTGCCCTCGATCTCGGTCAGGCACTGGTCCAGTTCTTCAAGTGTTTCGCTGTTTAAAGCGTTCAAAGCCTTTGGACGAGAAATCTGCAGAACTGCAATTTCGTCTTCCACATTGAGAATCAGATTCTTATAATCTCCCATCGTTTTTCCTCCTGAAAGAATTCTTTAATATGATCTCTCATGATAAGCGGTCTGAATTTCCAATCAGAACTCCCCTTATCTTTTCATAACAGATATATCATAGTGTTTTGTTAAAAATTTGTCAATCCTTTATGGATGAATTTCGGGCCAGAAAAGACAAAACCGATTCCAATTTTGTAGTAAAATCTCATAAAGAGCAGAATCTGCTGACTGTGAATTTTACAAACCATTCAAATCCAAGTAAGGAGGACCCCATGGCAGACAATTCCATCCGAACCTGCGCCCTGATCGGCGCCGGTGCGATCGGTTCCTATTACATCTACTATCTGAGTGAAAAAATGAAGGCCAATTTCTCGGTCATCGCTGACGGGGAACGGGCAGACCGCCTGAAGAAAGGCATCGAAATCAATGGCCGGACCTATTATCCAAATGTAAAGCGTCCCGAAGAAGCCCATGGAGTTGATCTTCTCCTCATCGCCGTCAAATACACGGCCCTGGAATCCATTCTTCCGGATCTTGAAAAAATCATCGGCAGGGATCACACCATCGTTCTTTCCTTATTAAATGGCGTAAATTCCGAAGAGGTCATCCGTCAGGCCATCCATCCGAAAAACCTGGTCTGGTCTTTTATGAAGATTCAGTCCACCCGGACCGGCCATTCCATTGTATTTGATCCGGAACGGACCCTTGGCCTCTACTACGGTATACCGGATGTAAAAGCAATTGAAGACAGTCCCCTTCTGAAAAGCCTCAGTGATTTCCTGGCAGGCACCGGCATCCGCTCTCATTTCTGCCCGGACATTCTTTCCGATCTGTGGGGAAAATTCTACCTCAATGTCACATCCAACCTGCCCCAGGCTGTCATCGATGTCGGTGTCGGTGCCCTGGAGGACAGTCCCTATCTGAAGGCGGTTGCTGACGGAATGGGAAAGGAGGTGATGAGGATTGCCGAAGCCAGGGGAATCTCCATTTCCTCTGTTCTGACCGGTCCGGTCAATTCCAGGGTTGCTGCCAAGAGTGCCGCCTACTCCACCCTTCAGGATCTCCGCGCGAAGAGACCGACCGAGGTGGATGTCTTTGCCGGTGAAATTATCCGCCTGGGACAAGAATATGGCATTCCGACACCTTATAATGAGGTTGTCTACGACTTTATCAAGGCTCTGGAAGAGAAAAACGAGGGCAAATTCGATTACGGAGACAAATAATGCAACGTGTCAAAGTATTGTCCGACAATTTATTCAGGTCCCTTTCAATCTCTAATTGAAGCCGGGCCGGATTTTTGCTAGTATAGATGCAATATAAAACAAAAATTGTGTCAGATCCTCTTTTCAGCCGGACCTGACGGCAATGATGCTGTTACTGTTTATTACGATAAGAAAGCGAGGGAAAAATGTCACAGATAATTGGCGAAGGGATTACATTTGATGATGTGCTTCTGGTACCCCAGTATTCAGAGGTTACGCCCGATATGATTGACCTTACCACACATCTTACAAATGCCATCAAGCTGAACATTCCTATGATGAGTGCAGCCATGGATACCGTGACCGAGCACCGTATGGCTATTGCCATGGCTCGTCAGGGCGGTATCGGTATCATTCACAAGAACATGTCCATTCAGGCACAGGCAGAAGAAGTTGACAAGGTAAAGCGTTCCGAGAACGGTGTCATTACGGATCCTTTCTATCTCTCTCCTGATCATACTCTTCAGGATGCCGATGATCTGATGGCAAAGTTCCGGATTTCCGGTGTTCCCATTGTCGATGACCAGAAGAGACTGGTCGGCATTATCACAAACCGTGACCTGAAGTTCGAGGAGGATTATTCCCGCCCCATCAAGGAGTGCATGACCTCCGAGAACCTGATCACCGCCAAGGTCGGCGTCACACTGGACGAGGCTAAGCGGATCCTGGGCAAGGCCAGAAAGGAAAAGCTTCCTATCGTAGATAACGAAGGTCATCTCTGCGGACTGATCACCATCAAGGATATCGAGAAGCAGATCCAGTATCCGAATTCCGCAAAGGACGACCAGGGCAGACTGCTCTGCGGCGCTGCCATCGGCATCACCTCCAACATGATGGATCGTGTCGAGGCCCTGACCCGTGCCCATGTCGATGTCGTTGTTCTTGATTCCGCTCACGGCCACAGCAAGAATATCATGACCGCTATCAGGACCATCAAGGCCGCTTATCCGGACCTTCAGGTTATTGCCGGAAACGTTGCTACCTACGAAGGTGCCAAGGCCCTCTTCGAGGCAGGTGCTGATGCAGCAAAAATCGGTATCGGACCCGGATCCATCTGTACCACCCGTGTCGTTGCCGGTATCGGTGTTCCTCAGATTACAGCTATTATGGATGCCTATAAGGCAGCCAAGGAATTCGGCCGTCCCATCATCGCCGATGGCGGTCTCAAGTATTCCGGAGATATGGTCAAGGCTCTGGCAGCCGGCGGTTCCGTCTGCATGATGGGTTCCATGCTGGCAGGCTGTGACGAGGCTCCCGGTGAATTCGAGCTGTATCAGGGACGTAAATACAAGGTTTACCGTGGCATGGGTTCCATCGCAGCCATGAAGAAGGGCTCTGCAGACCGTTACTTCCAGGAAGGCCATCAGAAGCTGGTTCCGGAGGGTGTCGAAGGCCGTGTCGCTTACAAGGGGCCTCTGGAAGATGTCATTTTCCAGCTGGTCGGCGGTATCCGTTCCGGCATGGGCTACAACGGAGCACCAACCATTCCTGAACTTCAAGAGAAGGGCAAGTTCTTAAAGATCACCTCCGCAGCTCTTCGTGAGTCTCATCCTCATGATATTCACATCACCAAGGAAGCTCCGAACTACTCTATGGATGACTGATCTTTTCACTGATCTTATCATCGATCTTTCTTATGACTGATCTATTAACTGAGCTTTCATATGATTGAGCCAGGATCGGCTGTTTTGAAATCATTCTGCAAAAAAATATCCCCGGAGATCGCATGAACTCCGGGAATATTTTTTCTCAAATTTTGAATTTCGATCCATCTATCTGATTTTGGACATCGATAACGAAATTCCGAATGCCGATCTCTGTTTTCATAATGTCCTAGTCCCTGTCCCGAAAGACATTGGCCAGGATATCGAAGGCGCACCAGATGCCGCCGCCGGCTGTTGCAGCCATGGCAACCGAGATGGCGACCTTCAGAATATCTCCATAGGTCATGGTTCCCGCCCGGTATTCCCGATAAATCGCAATCAGAGGCTCCAGAAACATAACCCAGCCCGATACATAAATAGCAAGAAGCGTTCCGCCGATTCCCAGAAGATGGACCAGAAAATGGCGGAGACGCGCATGGCTCTGAGTATTTGTGACCTGGTCTTTTCTATTCTTGGCTATTGAATTTTCTCTAAGTTCTTCCCTGCTGTTTTCTGTCATACCCTCTACCTAGAAAATCACATAAAATCCCAATATCCCGCACAAGATCCCGGCCCATGCGCCGGCCACGACATCCCGGATAAAATGGACGCCGCCCAGAACCCGGATCAGGGCCAGAATGCCACCCAGGATCATAAAATCAATTCCCAGCCTGTGGTCAACCCAGAAGAAGGCCATGGCGATGATAAAAATACTGAAGACATGTCTGCTTGGAAAACTGCAGCCAATAGTATCCTTCTTGATAACCGGCTGAAAATCATAGACCTCATAAGGCCTTTTGGCTCCGATCTGCTTCCGGATCAGACTGACCACGAGAAAAGAAGCTGCCGGAACCGCGATCAGCGGAAGCAGCAGCCTCCTGTCATGGAAAAAAATATAGACCAGAAGAAGCGGATAGGCCGTAAAGGCAATCAGAGTGATCAGGCTGTCCAAAAGATTTAAAAGTCTTCCGGCATTTCGTTTCTTTCGAATCGAAGCGGAAAGGCTCCGATACATGTCTTGATTCAAATCTCTCATAGGCTTATGCCTTTTCTAATCCTTTTCCGATCCGAAACATCCTTTTAATCTCATTATTATAGTCATCCTCTGCCTCATATCTGTCAAGCAGATAGGACAGATATTTTTCTTCGACATTCCCGGGAGTCCAGGCCGGTAGAAGCTCTCTGACCTTCTTTTCCAGGTCATGAGGCGGAAGCTCATCGGTCAGCTCATCTGTATTCAACAGAGCAGCCAGACGGCCTGCAGCATAATAGAATTCATAATTCCCGACCAGGGTGGACTCCTGCTTCGATACCTTGATATCTACGGCCATCTTCACAACATAGGGCACCAATTTTTGTTTCCTCCTCCTCTTTATTATACAAAAAAGGCCTGCCGGAGGCAGGCCTCAAATCATTTGCCTGTTTTAAAGAGCTTACTGGCTGAGGGCATCCAGGCCGCTGAAAAAGGTCTTCTCTACAGCGGAAATCTCTGTCTTCATGGAAAAAGCCATTTCCTCAAAAAGGCGCTCTCCTGCCTGCTGAAGGATCCGGTCATCGACAGACATGGATTTCTTACCTGCCTTGAGACGATTCTTCTTTCTCAGATAGACCGTCTTCACCACTCCGGCCAGGGATGACGGCTCAAATTCCGCCATTTTCGCTTTCAGCTTCTCCTGTCTCTGCCGTTCATTTCTTTCCTGAACAACATCCAGGTCGCCGACATGGTCCATAATGGACTTCATTTCCTCCGGAGACTTCACAGGACGAATCCTGTGGTTCTTGTCCTCAACAGGCGTAATGATCTGCCCATCCGAATGATAAACCGGAAGGAGCTGATAATACATCTTTTCTGATCCCTTGCCCTGAAGCGCAAGTTCCACGACAGCGGCGACTTTGCAGACACCGGCGCTTTCATGCATGACATAATCACCAATGTTGTATCTCTGCTCAGAACTGTTCACATTAACACTTCCTTACTCACATTTCAATAGTCCTGTTTAATTATAACATGGTTTTTACATTTTTGTAAGGGAATTGATGGTAATTTCAGAAGATTCAGAAAATACCGTCAAAAAAAGCCGAAAATAAGTCGATCCGTCCAAGCATTATTGACGAATATTCAATAGTGACTTCTGTAAGTTGAAGTGTTAAAATGAAACGCAAAGGAAAAAAGTTTTCATAAAACAGGAAAAGGCAGCCTCGCGGCTGCCGGAAAAAGAAAAAAGATTACTCAACATTTGACTGTCTGATTGTATTGTACTATGATGTCTCTCTGTGGTAAAGTTCTTTTATTTCAACTAATAAATGAATTCAACTCAATTAATAAATAATGAGTGAAAGGCATGGAATCAGAGTATTCCGGCTCAGAGCATGGGATTAAAGCATTTCATCTCAATGTATAACTAACGGGCGACAGAGCATGGAATCAAAGCATTCAGACTCAGCGATTCTGCACAGGAGAAGCCATCGTGACCTTACTATCTTACGAAATTTTTCAAACCATTATTGAACAGGGTTCCTTTGCAAAAGCGGCTCAGCTTTTGCATCTGACCCCCTCTGCCGTCAGCCATTCCATCTCCTCCATGGAGGAGGAAATCGGCTTTCCTCTCTTTATTAGAAACAAAAACGGTGTTCAGCTGACCAGCGCAGGCGAACAGATCAGTCCCTATCTCCAGAAAATCGTACAGGCCAATACCAGTTTGCTGCAGACAGTAGCTCAAATGAAGGGCCTGCAGACCGGTACGGTTAAGGTCGGCTGTGTCAATTCCGTCTGCATTGCCTGGATGCCCGCCATCATTGAATCTTTCTCGGAACTGCATCCCCAGATCGAGCTCGAGGTCTATCAGGGCTCCTATACCGATGTCAACGGATGGGTCAGAAACGGCGTGATCGATATCGGAATTGTCAGCGCTGCAGTTGATGACGGTCTTCCTTTCATTCCGCTCTACAAGGATCCTCTGGTCTGCGTGACACCCCAGGGATATTTCCCCAAGGGGACCAAGACCATTACCCCGGCAGACTTGAAAAACCAGCCCTTCGTCATTCAGCAGGACAGCTGTGATGTCGACGTCATAAACTACCTGTCCGACTACAAGCTGGACGTCCGTGCCAACTGCCACATCCTGGACGATCAGTCCGCCCTGGCCATGGTAGAATGCGGCTCCGGAATTTCTATTATGCCTGAGCTCGTCATCAAGAACATCGTCAGAAAGGTCGACATTTTCCCTCTGAACCCGGAACAGCACCGGACCCTTGGAATATTGTCTCTGAATCCGGATTTCCTGTCCCCGGCCTCTGCAGTCATGGTTGCCCATATCAAGAACATGCTGAAAGAGGGCAGGATCTGACTCTTGAATATCGAAAATACAGGAATCCATCGGATTCACGGAATTCCGATGGATTTTCTCTTTCTATATAATTGCATGAAAAAACGGCAGATGAACTTCATCTGCCGCTTTTGTTATCCATTAAGTTTTCGATCAATATTTGTCATCATCGAAAACTGTTCCATTGAAATCATCTGCAGGGGTCTTCTCCACTGCCTTATCTTCTACAGGGGTCTCTGCAGCTTCTTCGAACTTGCTTTCGGCTGCAGCTTCTGTTCCAACTTCCGCCTGAGCTTCCGCTGCTTCTGTCATAGTTTCTGCTGCGGTTTCTTCTCCAGCTTCAGCTTCAGTTTCAGCCATCATGCCCGATACATCTGCTGCCGCACTGGCATCTTCTGCCGGATTTACTGCTTCGACAGCATCGGCTGCGGGACCTTCCTCAGGAATCTCTGTGACCTGATTCCCTTCCTGGTCTTCTTCCTCATCCTCCCCGTTCAGCTTGAAGGTACCTACCATGGCCTGCATGTTCTCGGCTTGGGCGGAAAGTTCCTCGGCTGCAGCGGCGCTTTCCTCTGCTGTAGCGGAGTTGGTCTGAACAACGGCAGAAATCTGATCAAGTCCCTTGGTGATCTGGCCGACGCCGGTGCTCTGTTCCTTCGATGCGGTCGTAATTTCACTGATCAGATCAATGACCTTATTGGTATCCTCGGAGACAGACTGAAGGGATTCAGCGGTTTCCTTAGTGATCTCATCGCCGTGAGCAACCGAACGGACCGTATCCTGAATCAGGGCTGCAGTGGACTGAGCTGCCTGAGCGGACTTGTTGGCCAGGTTTCCAACCTCATCTGCGACAACGGCAAATCCCTTGCCGGCTGCACCTGCACGGGCTGCCTCGATGGAAGCGTTCAAGGCAAGAATATTGGTCTGGAAAGCAATGTCATCAATGGTCTTGATGATCTTATTGATCTCTTCGGCTTTGGCCGTAATGTCATTCATGGCCTCAGACATCTCCTGCATCTTCTCATTGGAAACAGCAACTGCTCTGCCGGCTTCCTCGGAGAGACCAGATGCCTCTTCGGCCCGGTTTGCAGTCTCTTTGATCTTCTGAGAGATATCAGCCATGGTGGTCGAAAGCTCTTCGACCGAGGATGCCTGTTCCGTAGATCCCTGGGCAAGCGCCTGGGCACCGGATGCTACCTGGCTGGCTCCGCCGGCTACCTGATCGGCCGAATTCTTAATCTCGTTCAGAGTCGCATTAAGACCAAGAGTGATCATACGGAGAGATTCCAACATAGGCCGGTATTCGCCGATATAGATTCTTTCCTCTTCTGCAGAATTCTCTTCATTCGTTACCAGATTGCCGTCTGCAATCCGATCCAGCTTGTCCTGCAGATCCTTGATGATCTTACGAAGACGGTCCACCATGTTCTGCATGCTGTCACGGAGTCTTCCGATTTCATCGTTCTTCTGATAGGTCATCTTGATATCGAAGGAACCTTCAGCCATGGTTTCAGCCACGCCTGCGACTTCTTCCAGAGGCTTTAAGGTACGCCTTACAATACCGCTGATGAGAATAAAGAGAATAATGATTGCAACGACTGCCATGGACGCCATGGACAGGGCCAGCATCTTCTCGCTGCTTACATATTCGGAATAATCAATAGAGGTCTGTACCCACCAGGTCTCATCTCCGACCTTGACCGGATTAAAGGCTCTGACCTTATGGAAGCCTGCACTATTGGTTTTCATAATGAATTCCAGACCGGTGGCCATGTTCTTCTGCAGCGTTCTGGAAGTTTCCCCTGCGAAGAAAGAAGCAAGTTTTTTCCCGATAGATTTGGTGTCACTGGAATAAACGACAGTGCCATTGGCATTGATAACATCAAGAAGCATGGAATTGTAGCTGTTTCCCTTGTTATCGATCTTCAGGGCATCCGCATTCAGATCCACAAGGACAACGCCGAGGATCTGCTGAGCCGTATTCTGACCGCCGTCCTTTGCCGTCACCTTAATGGGAATGGCGCCGGATACAGTCTCTTTCTTGGAATACTCGCTGACATAAGGGTCTGAGAAGGTTACCTTACCGGTTTTGAGAGCGCCCTCGGCATACTGATTCTTTAATACGGCATCGCTGGTAACAGCAGCGGGATTGTTTGTCTTTGCCTGAGTTCCGGAAACAACCATGCCGTAATCCTTCAGGCCGGCCGAAGGGAAGTCGGAGGTCAGGAAAATGCCGACACTGCTGTAGGTCTGGGAGTTCTTACTGTAGTAGGCTAAGAGATTACTGGACAGGACCGTCTCTTCTCTCTGCTCTGCCATGTTCAGCATTCTTCCCTCAACGACATCGCTCGGAATGGTCCGGTTATTGTCATCGGCTGTCTCTGCCTGATTGACCAGATCTTCAAGGCTTGCATCCAGTGGGGTTGCAATATCAATGGCAGATGTAGTCACTTCTTCAATTTCAAGGGCGTTCTTTCTTGAAATATCGGTCAGACCCTGCCTGGTCTGTTCTTTGATCAGATGTCCTCCCAAAGTTACAGCCAAAAGAATCATCAGTACAATCACTACCAGGATCATGATACAGATTCTGGTACTGATGATTAAGCGAAGGCTTCCTGCCTTTTTGGATCCCTTCTTTCCCTTTGTCCGGGATCCTGTCTTCCTTGACGTTACATTCATTTTCAAGTCCTCCATTTTTTGTAAAATGCAGACCGCCGCCGGGTTTGGCTTCCGTCTCTTTCTTTCTGACGGTTTCAGTAAATCCAGCGGCTATAGGCTGTCTGTTTTCTGGCTTCTCTTATTTCTACTTTCTTTTCTTAGCCGGCTTTTCTTTTTTCGTCGGCTTGGCTTTCTTTAGCTTCGGTTTTTTCGCCGGCTTCGGCTTTTTGGGCGGTTTGGGCTTCTTGACCTTAGCTTTTTTCGGCGCCTTCTGCTTTTTCAGGCCTCCGAAACGGGGCTTCTTTTTCTCTGTCTTCTGACCGGACGATCCGGAAGCAGAAGTATCTCCCTCCCCTGATTCGTTTTCATTCTCCGCCTGTTTTTTCTTCCATCTTCTGACCAGAAGGATTACAGCCAGTCCGTTTCCAAGAATCAGAACGACTAATATAATAAGGAAGAGACGAACCAGAGATGAGAAATCCTGGGGAAGCTTGGAACTGATCTTAGACGATTTGTCCGAAGCTGATTTACTATCCTTACTCTTGGAAGAATCCGAGTTCTTATCGGAAGAACCGGAAGAACTCTTGTCTTTGGAAGAAGACTTAGACGAGGTCTTCGAAGATTTCTTATCTGTACTATCGGATGAATCAGAGCTTTTAGCACTGTCTTTTGTCTTGGAATCCGAAGACTTTTTACTGTTTTTCGAGGATTCTTCTGATTTTTTTGAAGACTTGGAATCCGATGATTTCGAATCAGAAGATTTTGAATTCGAAGACTTTTTATCCGATGATTTGCTATCTGATGATTTCTTGGAAGATGAATCCGAACTACCTGAAGACGAGGAAGACGAATCCGCTGATGCAGAGGAATCTGTCCCGTCAGAACTCTGCCCATCAGAAGAAGACGAATTCCCGTCTGAATAGAAGGGAGTTTCGCCTTCAATGACATTTCCGTTTTCATCAACTGTCTGGAAATACTGATTGATCAGATCTTTCCGCGTCTGATCCGGCTCTGTGGCGGAAACCGGAAGGGCGAAAGCTGTGGAAAGGCATAGAGACAAAAGGATCATCCCAAAGGAAATCGGGAATTTTCTTCTCATACGGCTGCCTCTTGAATTTCTTCTGTGTCTGTATTGTCAGCCGTCTTGGAATCATAGTAGTTCTGGAATAGCTGATTGGCTGCATCCAGTGTCTTCTTACTGATGTCCGGAAGCTCCTTGCCCCAGGCATCTTCTGCCTCCTGAAAGCCCTGTGCAATGCCTGCCTGCATAGCTTTCATTTTATCCGGATCGTCACCGGCAAGAGCAGCCGCGAAATCAAAGAGTCTCTGTGCCGTGTTTTTGACACCAAAATAGCCGTCCTCTGCGATGCTTGCCTCGGCCTCAGCCTTGGTTGCCGCATCGACGGTATAGTTTCCGCTGGCCAGGAAATGCCAGATTCCGTTATTGTCCACGCTGGGCTGGGCATTGGCGTTCTCATAGGCGCTGGCCTGGTATCCTAACGACTTCCGGACCATCTGGATAAACTGCTGCTGCTGAGCTTCCTGCTCTTCCTCGAGCCGGCTGACTAAATCCGCCCGATCTGCCGCAGACATTTTCAGCACATCTCTGGCACTGGTATTGTTCACATCCGCTGCAATGGACTGATTTTTGTCAGAAGAAGCATTCTGCTTCTCCTGTCCCTGTCCGGAACCTTCTTTTTTCTCTTCGACAGGCCGGAACTGCTCTTTTGAGTCCGCCGACCGGACGTAGACGTCCATGGAAGAAGGAAGGGTTTCTTCACCGGTCTTCTTTATAAGAGATCCGAACTGGCCGTTACTTTTTCTGACCTCGTCGGTTTCTTTCTTCTGGACCTTATTCAGGCTGTATTCGGCATTTGCGTATCCGGCAATTCCTAATGACATATTCCTTTTCCCTCTTTCATTTCACATTTCACTTCTGTATCTGTAAGTCCGTCAAATATGAAAATCAAAATCCGGGCCGTCCCTGGCCCCTTATGATTCGGTCTATATTTCTTCTAAATATAAACCCGTCTTATGGTCTGTTTCCGGCCAAAAGATTACCGTTAAATCGATCTATATTTCTTCAAAAACGCTTACAATTATTCTTTATCTGATATAATTATCGACAGAAGCTGTCCATACATAAGCTTATATCAGTAAAAGTTCATTTATAATCTTTTTTTCACAGCCGATATTGAATTTGTGAATACCAACGAAAGGAACGGAAATGAATCATCTTTACGGAAATGATGTCAGCCTGACAGAAAAAACCCTGGATCTCCTCTGGGAACGGCAGAATGTCACCGCTAACAACATTGCAAATGTTGATACTCCCGGCTACAAGGCCAAGAGGGTAACCTTTGAAAACGCCCTTGCCGACTCCATCGGCTCAAGCGCCGCACGGTCAGATGCCGCGCATGTGGAACGTGCCATTGACAGCACCTCTTCCCGTGTCCTGGAAGATCCCGAAGAATCTTCCCGCCTGGACGGCAATAATGTGGATATGGACCAGGAGCAGGTTCAGCTGGTGAAGACAACCTATGAGTATGAGATGATGGTCAACTCCGCCAACAACAGTTTAAAACGCCTGGACTCAGCTGCGAAGTCGTTCTAAGGAGGATAATGTATGGACAGCACAATGGAAGGTATGCTCGAGACATACCTTTTCGAGACCAACGATCTCCTCGATAAACTCGATGAGATGTTGATGAAGGATGAGCAGGAGGGGGATTTCTCTACCGATGATGTAAATGAAATCTTCCGGATCATGCACACGATCAAGGGATCATCGGCCATGATGGAATTTACTTCCATCTCCGTCATTGCCCACAAAATCGAGGATCTCTTCTTTGTCATCCGGGACAAGGGAATTGATTTCCTGAAGCCCCAGGACAAGAAAGACCTTTTCGACCTCATGTTCAAGTCCGAGGATTATCTCCGGGGCGAGGTTGAGAAGGTTGAAAACGGCGAAGAGCTTCTGAAGGACACCAGTGATTTTGAAAAGACCATTGCTGATTTCCTGGTTCGGATCCAGAAGGATGAAGAGGAAGAAGAAGGAAAGGTTCCGGCCGCTTCCGACAATGCAAAAGCTTCCGCTTCGACTGATAACAAGGCAGCTTCCGCGCCTTCCGATGCAGACCACAAGCTTCCCGAGGATCCCACAGCCGTCAAATTTATTCATGTAGATCTCGAGGAAGGCGTCGGCATGGAAAATCTCCGTGCCTTTATGATCGTAACCGCCCTCCGCGACTGCGATTTTGATTTCCGCGAATATCCCAGAGATCTTGCCACCAATGCACAAACCGCCCAGCCCATCGCTGACAATGGCTTCTATCTGGCCTTCGATGACAGCGATCAGTGCAATCGGGCTCTTGCGGTTTTAAAAACCCAGGCCCACATCCGCTCCTATGAAGTGATCGACAGCAGCAAGGCCGAGGAAAAGGCAGCCCCTGCTCCCGCTCCGGAAAAGGCAGCTGCCAGCCAGAAGACCTCTGCAAATGCAGGTCCGGCCAAGGCTCCCGCTCCTGCCGCCAAGGCAAACAAGCCCGCTCCCCAGCAGAGCCATGCTCCCATCAAGCAGAGCCTGATCAGCGTCAACCTGCAGAAGCTCGATGCCCTGCAGAATCTGGTCGGAGAGATCGTCATTACCGAATCCATGGTAACCTCCTCTCCGGTTCTTAAGATGCTGCCCCAGGAAGCCTTCGACAGCTTCACCAAGTCCGCAAGACAGCTTCGGAAGCTGACCAATGACCTGCAGGACATCTCCATGTCCCTCCGCATGGTCTCCGTTTCCGGCGTCTTCCAGAAGATGAACCGGATCGTCCGCGATATGACAAAGAAGCTGAACAAGGATGTCCGCCTGACTCTGGTCGGCGAAGACACCGAGGTCGACAAGTCTATCGTCGATTCCATTCAGGATCCCATCATGCACATCGTCCGGAATTCCATGGACCATGGCATTGAGGAGACCAAGGAAGAGCGTATCGCAGCAGGCAAGGATCCCCAGGGTGAGATCGTGCTCTCTGCAGAGCATACATCAAACGAAGTTATCATCTCCTGCTCGGATGATGGCTACGGCATGGATCCCCAGAAGATGCTGGACAAGGCCGAGGAGAAAGGCCTTCTGACCAAGCCCAGAAGCGAATACACCGATTCCGAAGCCCTGCATCTGATTCTTCTGCCAGGCTTCTCCACCAATAAGGAAGTCACCGAATATTCAGGCCGAGGCGTCGGCATGGATGTCGTCAAGCGGAACGTCGAGTCCGTCGGCGGCACCGTAAAGATCCACAGCGAAAAGGGCAAGGGAACCACCATCACTCTGAAGATTCCTCTGACCATGGCGATCGTGGACGGCATGAAGATCACCGTCGGCGACAGCATCTTCACCATTCCGATCGCTGATATCCAGCAGTCCTTCAAGGTAACCAAGGACGAGATCATTCTGGACGAGAACGGCAATGAGATGATCGAGCGCATGGGTGAATTCTATCCCGTCATCCGTCTGGACCGCTTCTATGGCATTCCTTCTCTCTACGGAGACAATATCGAAGACGGCATCATGGTCTGGGTCGAAAACGGAGACCGCTCCTGCGTTCTCTATGTCGATGACCTGATCGGCGAACAGCAGGTTGTTGTAAAACCTCTGCCGGTTTACTTCAACAGCTTCCGTCTTAAGGAAAAGGGCATCAGCGGATGCTCCATTCTCGGCGACGGCAACATCTGTATCATTCTGGATATCGCCAACATCTACGCGGCATCCATTGAGAATGCCTGAAGGAGGTAGGCAATGGAAGAAAATGTAAACCAGCACGCACTCTCGGAGATCGACGACGAGACCGTTGAAGAGGAAAATCTGGATCTGAAGCGCTGTCTTTCCTTTGTATCCGGCGATATTCTCTTCTTCTTAAGCACGGAATATGTCACAGAAATCATAAACGACCACAATATCACCTCTCTTCCCGGTGTGCCCCCGTATGTCCGCGGAGTCCTGAATCTCCGCGGCTCCATCCTCCCGGTTGTAGATATCGGAGTCATCATGGGACACGAGGAGACCGCCTATTCGCAGAAAACCTGCATCATCGTCCTCAATATTGACGGTATGCCGGTCGGCATTATCGTCGACAGCGTCCGCTCCGTCCTGGATATCGACATGAAGGAGGTTCAGGCACTGCCCTTAAAGAACCGTCACAAGCTGGCCAACGGCATGCTGAAGCTGGCCAACGGCGACATTGCCATGTCCTTTGACTGCCAGTCTCTTCTCAAGGAGTAATGAAGGAGTAAACCAGTGACTGCTCTGACTGATCAGGATTTCCAAAGGCTGAGTGCATACATTCAGACCAATTACGGTATCAATTTAAGTAAAAAGCAGCAGTTGATCACCAGCCGTCTTCATTCCTTCCTGGAAGAGGACGGCTATCATGATTTTCATGCCTTTGTGGATGATATCATAAGCGGCAGGCGGCCGGATCTCATCTCCCCCATGCTGGATCATCTGACCACAAACTATACCTACTTCCTCCGGGAAGAGGCTCATTTCCAGTTTCTGACCGACAAGGTCATTCCCTGGATGAAGCAGAATCACCGCTATGACAAGTGTCTGGCCATCTGGTCAGCCGGCTGTTCCTCAGGAGAAGAGGCCTATACCATTTCTATGTTTCTGAAGGATGCCTTTGATTCCACCTGGGATACAAGGATCCTTGCGACAGATATTTCCAGGGATGTCCTGGCCCAGGCGGCCAATCCGGTCTACAATATAAACCAGCTCCAGAACATTCCCCCTGCCTGGATGAAAAAATATTTTGTCAAAAAGCCCAACGGGACTTATACTGTCAGTGAAGAGATACGAAAGAATGTGATCCTGAGGCCCTTCAACCTCATGAATGACATTCACTTCAAGCGGAACTTTGATCTGATTTTCTGCAGAAATGTCATGATCTACTTTGACCAGGCAACCCGGGATCAGCTGGTGGAACGTTTCTATGACGTCACCGTGCCGGGAGGCTATCTTTTTATCGGTCATTCGGAAGGCATACAGAAGGATCATACCCGCTATCATTACATCCAACCCGCCATCTATCAGCGGAGGATCGGCTCATGAATCAGAAAAGAAATCTCATTGCCATCGGTGCCTCTACCGGGGGAACCGAGGCTATTATCAAAGTCGTAAAGGATCTTCCGGTCACTACACCGGGCATTGTGATCACCCAGCATATGCCGGGCAATTTCACGCCCATGTATGCGGAGCGGCTGAACCGCCTGTCCAAGATGGAGGTCCGGGAGGCAAAGCACGGAGATCTGGTTCATCCGGGACTCATGCTCCTTGCTCCGGGCGGAAAGCAGATGCGGGTCATCCGGATCGGAGATTCCTACCATATCAGTGTTACAGAAGAGGAGAAATATAACGGCCATGCGCCTTCGGTGGATGTCCTCTTCCACTCTGTCGCTCATGCAGCAGGTAAGCAGGCCATCGGCGTCATTCTGACCGGCATGGGTGCTGACGGTGCCCGCGGACTTCTGGAAATGAAGAAGGCCGGAGCCTACACCATCGGCCAGGACAAGGCAAGCTGCATCGTCTACGGCATGCCCATGGAAGCCTACGAGATGGGAGCTGTCACAAGACAGGCCCCTCTGGACCTCATCGGCTCTCTGATTTTAAGTGAACTTGGAGAAAATGCTTGAATTATAAAGAGGAAAATTCCTGGAACCAAAACCGAGGCAGGTCTTCGAACTCTTACGGATCTTCCGCATCTTCCTCGTCTTCCAATCCGAAGCAGTCGAAGAAATATCAGGACCGGCAGTCGACGACCTCCTATCGGAGAAGAGAAGAGCTGAGAAAACAAAATGCACGGCTGGAAAGGGACAGAACCCGGATCAGCCGTGTTTTCTTCATGTTTGTTGCCGTCGGCCTGATCTTCTCCTTTACCCTGGCCGGAAAGAAAGGTCTCTTTTCTCTCGGCGGCTCTGATCAGACGAAATCTCAGACTGAAGAAAAGACCTCTTCGGAAAATTCAGCGGATTCTGCTGGAGCTTCCGATACAGCCGACTATAATATTATGCTGGATACGGTCATGGGCCCCATGCTCTACTACAATCAGCAGGATCCCAACTGGGCTTCCTATCTCTGGGGCGGTACCGATGATCTGAAGACCTATGGCTGCGGCCCGACCTGTATGGCCATGCTGGTCAATTCCTTCGGAAATGCAGGCCAGTATACGCCGATCACCATGGCGGACTGGGAAGCGAAGAACGGACAGTTTGCCCAGGGAAACGGCAGCTTTCATTCCATTGTTGAAGTAACGGCGAAGGCTTTCGGTCTGAAATCCGAATCCCTGGCATCCGAGATCTCGGCGGACACCATAAAAAACGAACTGTCCGAGGGACATCTTGTTGTCGAGCTGGTCGGCGAAGGCTTCTTCACAGAGAAGGGCCACTTTATCATCCTCCGCTCCATGAACGATGACGGGACCATCAATATCGCAGATCCCAACAGTCTGGAGAATACGAAGACGCCATTCACCGCTGATTTTCTGATTCAGCAGATCCACCAGGGCAATAACGCCCACGG
>JAQYBF010000076.1 GCA_029338875.1 Lachnospiraceae bacterium | reverse complement strand
TCGGATTCCTTGACCCGAAGCTCTGATGCATGCCTGATCAGGGTATCGCCCTCGGCAAAGGCTGCCATAACTGCAATAACAGGGATCTCATCGATCAGGCGGGGAATCAGGTCTCCCTCGATCCGGCAGCCGTGGAGGCTTGTGCTTCTTACGGTCAGATCGGCGACCTCTTCTCCGGAAACCAGCCTCTTGTGTTCGATGGAAAGATTTCCGCCCATCTTCTGAATGACATCCAGAATTCCAGCCCGGGTCGGGTTGATGTTCACATCCTTTAAGGTGATTTCAGAGTCCGGGAGAATCAGACCGGCAGCCAGGAAATAGGCGGCGCTGGAGATATCCGCAGGAACTGCTATCTTCTGACCCGAAAGTTTCGGATGACTGAAAATCGTGGCCTTATGCTTTTCCGGTTCCCGGATGACTTTGGCGCCAAATGCAGAAAGCATCCGTTCGGTATGGTCGCGGGACAGAGCCGGTTCGATCACAGTGGTCTCGCCGTCTGCATAGAGTCCGGCCAGTAAAATACAGGACTTGACCTGGGCTGATGCCACCTTGGTATGATAGGTGATTCCCTTTAAATAAGAGGGCCGGATCGTAAGAGGAGCACAGTCATTGCCCCGGTCAGAAGTGATCCTTGCCCCCATTTCCTGTAAGGGCTCCATAATCCGCTTCATGGGCCGTTTCTGAATCGATGCGTCACCGTTCAGGTGGCTTTCGAAATTCTGACCTGCCAGGATTCCGCTGATCATGCGTGTCGTTGTACCGGAATTTCCGGTGTCGAGCGTCCGATTGGCTTCTCTCAGACCATCCAGACCTCTGCCGTGAATCAGAACCCTGTCCTTCTCTTCATCCAGGTCAATGGGAATGCCCAGAGCCCGGAAGCAGGATATGGTAGAGCGGCAGTCAGCGCTGTTTAAGAATCCGCTGACTTCGGTCAGTCCCTCCGCCAGGGAGCCGAACATGACCGAACGATGGGATATGGACTTGTCTCCCGGAACCTTCAGCTCTCCGCGTATGGAAACAGGAGCCTCCGGAAATACTTTCTCTGCCTGATACATTGATTCTCCGATCTGATATTTCATAATCGCTTTCTAATTGCCTTCCTTGAGACAATTGAATCACGACTGCTTTCTTTCTCTGCAATCTCATAGGGATCACATTCTGGTCTGTATTTCATCACTTCTTCTTCCGAACCTGATAGCCGGCATCCTTCAGAAGCCTGATCGCTTCATCCCGGTCATCGCTCCGGTAGGTCTCAATGCGGAGGACGCCGTCCTCGAACTCACGGTTGTGAATGATTCCGATATTCTGAATATTGATATTATGATCAGCCAGAAGCTTGGCAACAGCAGCAATACCGCCGACCTTATCCTCAATGAAGAGGTAGATGACATTGGAGGCCGGCAGGATGCCGCGGTCAGTGATGGCCAGGGAATCCCGGTATTCCTTTGCATTGGAGAAGAGACGGATCAGCCCCTCCGAATCGTTGGCAATGATGGCCTTCCGGAAATCATCCAGGGATTCCTCATAGAGATCCAGAAGCTTCAGAATCTCGTCCTTATTGGCCAGACAGATGTTCTGCCACATGACAGGAGAAGAGGAGGAGATCCGGGTGATATCACGGAAGCCGCCGGCTGCTATGGTTTTCAGGATGGAATCCTTGGTATCTTCCTTCCGGACCAGATCAACCAGGGATGCGGAAATGAGATGGGGCAGATGGCTGATGGCAGCTGTCGCAAAATCATGACGCTCCGGTGTCAGCTGAATAGGGATGGCGCCCAGGGAATGAATGAATTCGGAGAAGGTGTTCAGCTCATCGGTATTCATTTCCGGATCATGGGTCAGAATATAGAAGGCATTCTGCAGAAGGAGACGGGAGGAATTCTCAAAACCGATGGCCTCGGAGCCTGCCATGGGATGGCCGCCGATAAACCGGGCGGAGAGTCCGAGCTCCCGGATCTTCTCGTGAATGTCTCCCTTGACCGATCCGACATCGGTAATAAGGATCTTATCGGAAAGGAAGGGCTTCATCTTTTCCAGGTAGTCACAGTTGACATGAACCGGACTGCAGAGGAAGAGGACATCGCAATGTGCGAATTCCTCCAGAGGCAGAAAATCCGAATTACTGATGACGTCTTCAGCCGCTGCCTTTTCCAATGTAGACCGTCTCGAAGCATGGCCGATCAGTTCAATATCCGGGTACTCCAGGCGGATGGCCTTGGCAATGGATCCTCCGATCAGACCCAGTCCGATAAAACCGATCTTTTTCCAGTCCTTAATCTTTTCGCGAATGTCTTCCATAAAACTGCCTCTCGATCTCGAATTCGTATTTCGTATTATTATACCATGAATCAAAGGGGCCTTCCTGAAACAGGACGGCATTCTTCCCCGATTCCTGATACCTTCTAATCCTATGATGTGGGTGTCAAAAGTATGATAACCGGATCAATAAGTCATGCACCCACTTTTGCACAAGTGCAACGTGGGTGATGACTTTTGACACTGTTATCATCCTATTGATTTCTGCCTGTCTTGTCAACACTTCAACGCATAAAAGTGTCTGCGAAGGATGAAATTCCGTCGCGAATCTGAATCTATCAGCGTCATGCCCTGATTATGCCTTGTTCAGGCCCTGACCAGGTTCTTAATTGGCATTTTAGGGCATTTTCGGGTTCTTAATTGCGGACTTTACCTGGATGCCGCAGTTTGTTATACTTTTGACGATTCGTATACAAAATCAGAATCCAGTGAATATTGTTTTAAAGGAAGAAAGAAGGCAGCAGCATGGCTAAAATTGAGATGAAAACTCCTCTGGTCGAGATGGATGGAGATGAGATGACCCGGATTCTCTGGGCTATGATCAAGAAGCATCTGATCCTCCCTTACATTGACTTAAAGAGTGAATATTACGATCTGGGTCTGGAGCACCGGAACGAGACCGATGACCAGGTCACTGTGGATTCCGCAATGGCTACCAAGAAGTACGGTGTAGCCGTCAAATGCGCAACCATCACCCCCAATGCTGCCCGTGTCAAGGAATATAACCTGAAGGAAATGTGGAAGAGCCCCAACGGAACCATCCGTGCCATCTTAGACGGCACCGTTTTCCGGGCTCCCATTCTGGTCAAGGGAATCGAGCCCAATGTCCGTACCTGGAAGAAGCCCATCACCATCGCCCGTCACGCCTACGGCGATGTCTACCGGAACACCGAGATGAAGATCCCCGGACCCGGAAAGGTCGAGCTGGTCTATACCGCAGCTGACGGCCACGAGGAGAGAGCCCTGGTTCATGATTTTGACTGTGCCGGCGTCGTTCAGGGCCAGCACAACCTGATTCCTTCCATCACCTCCTTTGCTGATTCCTGCTTTACCTATGCTCTGGAAAAGAAGCAGGATCTCTGGTTTGCCACCAAGGACACCATCAGTAAGAAATACGATCATACCTTCAAGGATATTTTCCAGGAGCGCTATGATGAGAAATATAAACCGCTCTTTGAGAAGGCCGGCATCACCTATTTCTATACCCTGATCGACGATGCGGTTGCCCGCGTCATGAAGTCCGAGGGCGGTTTTATCTGGGCCTGCAAGAACTACGACGGCGATGTTATGAGCGATATGCTGTCCTCTGCCTTCGGTTCTCTGGCAATGATGACTTCGGTCCTCGTTTCTCCCCAGGGCTACTATGAGTATGAGGCAGCTCACGGCACCGTACAGAGACATTATTACAAGCACCTGAAGGGCGAACCGACTTCGACCAACTCCGTGGCAACCATCTTCGCCTGGACCGGAGCTTTACGGAAGAGAGGAGAGCTGGATCAGATTCCGGAGCTTGTCGATTTCGCCAACCGTCTGGAGAAAGCCACCATCGACACCATCGAAAGCGGTAAGATGACCGGCGACCTGGCAAGAATCACAACCCTTCCGAACCCGACCACCCTTGGCAGCGAGGAATTCATCCTTGCCATCAAAGACACCCTGGATAGAGAGGCTGAGTAACTTGGCATTTGTATTAACCTGTTCTGATCTGAGCAAATCCTTCGGATCCGATGTAATTTTTGAAAACATTTCCTTTCAGCTGGAAGAAAACGAGAAACTCGGTATCCTTGGCTCCAACGGAACCGGAAAATCCACTTTATTGAAAACCATTGTCGGAGAGATCACGCCCGATTCCGGAACCGTGACTCTGGCATCCGGAAAGAAGCTGGGCTATCTGGCCCAGTATCAGAAGGATGATCTGTCCGGCAATATTTATGACATTGTCCTTTCCGCCCGGGAGGATCTGATCCGTGAGGAAGCAGAGCTCCGGGACATGGAAGCGAAGATGTCTACTGTCAGCGGCGACGAATTAAATAAACTAATCGAAAGCTATCACGCCAAGAGCGAATCCTTTGAGGCAAAGGGCGGACTCTTTTTCCGGAGTGAGGCCGGCGGCGTCCTGAAGGGCCTGGGCTTTACGGAAGAAGATTTCACTAAAAGCTTTAACCAGCTGTCGGGTGGTCAGAAGACCCGGGTCTCCCTGGGCCGGCTTCTTGCGGCAAAGCCGGACGTTCTTCTTCTCGATGAGCCTATCAACCACCTGGACCTGCATTCCATCGAATGGCTGGAAACCTTCCTTTCCAATTACAGCGGAGCCGTCATCCTCGTTGCCCACGACCGATATTTCTTAAACCGGACCATTGATCATGCCCTGGATCTGTCCATGCATCCGGCCCATCTTTTTACCGGAAACTACAAGGCCTATACCGAGCAGAAACGGGATCTGGAAGTCACTCTGGAAAGGGAATACGAAAAGCAGCAGAAGGAGATTGCCCACCAGGAAGCAGTTATCACAAAGCTTCAGAGCTACAACCGGGAGAAATCCATTAAGCGGGCTGAGAGCCGGAAAAAGATGCTAGATAAGATCGACCGGATTGAAAAGCCGGTGGAAGAGGAAACCGGCATGCATCTGGTCTTAGAGCCCAACAGCCGGTCGGGAAATGATGTCCTCGATGTCAGTGACCTGTCCAAGAGCTTTGACGGCATAAAGCTTTTCTCCAACCTGAATTTCCA
>JAQYBF010000075.1 GCA_029338875.1 Lachnospiraceae bacterium | reverse complement strand
TGCTCTCCTGCTATGACCGGGAAGAGATTGGCTGTATTGTCCAGTTTCTCCCAGTGCTTGTAGTTTGTCTGTTTCATCTATTTGCAATCCTTTAAGATTCTTGTATGGATCCTGATTAATATTTCAGGATTTGATTTTTTTGATCCTGATCTCTTATTCAGGATCTGAGTTTTTGATCCTGATGCTTTCCGGCAAAGAAGAGAAGCCAGGATGCGGGCAAAAGCTTTGCCAGGGGATAGGTACATTTCATGAGTCCGCCCGGAATGATCAGATGCTTTCCCTTTTTCATGCCGCGTACAGCGGCTCTTGCGCATGTCTGAGGTGAGATCATCGCCAGGCCCGATGTCGCGCTGCCCCCTGCTTTCTCTGAGAATTCGGTGGAAACCGGGCCGGGGCAAAGGGCGGAAACCAGGACTTTACTCCGTCTTACATCCCTTTCTGCCGAGATCGAACGCGTCAGAGAGAGGACATAGGCTTTCGTTGCATAATAGACAGCCATACCGGGGCTACCCGGCATATAGCCTGCGGAGGACGCGACATTTAAGAGACAGCCATGAACTCTCATCAGATCGGGCAGGAACAGCTTCGTCATCTGAAGGAGCCCCCTGCAGTTGGTGTCAGTCTCTCTGGCCTCCCTGTCAAGATCCGTTTGCAGAAAAGGGCCTATGGTTCCGAAGCCGGCGGCATTGACGAGATAGTCTGCAGCTATGCCATGACTTTCAATCCAGCTGTGAAATTCCCGGCAGGCGGAAAGACTCGAGACGTCCATGGCATAGGTCTGGATGGTTGGCTCTGCTTTTTCTGAAGCATTTCGCCTCGCTTCTGTCTCCAGGCGCTTCTTCGCTCTCTGGAGCCGGTCCTCATTTCTCCCGACCAGGATCAGATCCTGTCCTTCTTCCAGATAGAGAATCTTAGCGATCTCAAAGCCAATGCCGGAGCCTCCGCCTGTTACAATTGCCGCCAAACCGATTTTCCTTTCCCTGTGTTGGATCCTGTAATTGTCCGTATAGACGATATATCGCCTGTCTATCCTTCTTATTTTCTACTATATTGACCAAAAAAACAACAGGGGACACTGCAAAATGATAAATCCGTAGTTAGAAAAACAGAATCCAAACTTCTAAATCTCTGTAAAGCAAAAGGCTCCCGGACTTTCCTCCCCTGTCAAATCATAAGGAGAAAAATCCGAGAGCCTCAATTGGCATCGACCAAAAAGCAAATCAGTCAGCTCGTCAATATTAAAGGAAAATGTACTTCAGAACGAAGATCACAGCCAGTACATACATCAGCGGTGTGATGTTAACCTTGTCTTCCTTCTTGCCAAGCAGATTGCAGATCAGGTTGATGACAACATAGGAAATGATGCCGATGGAAATACCTTCTGCGATGGAGTACATCAGCGGCATGCAAAGGACGGTAAGGAATGCCGGAAGGCCTTCGCGGATATTGCTGAAGTCAATGTCCTTGACAGAGGACAGCATCAGGAAGCCGACATAAAGCAGTGCCGGAGCGATGGCAAAGCCAGGGATGGATGTAAAGATCGGAGCAAAGAAGATTGCTACCAGGAAAAGAAGTCCGGTTACAACAGAAGCCAGACCGGATCTTGCGCCGGCGCCGACACCTGCAGAGGACTCTACATAGGTTGTGGTTGTGGAGGTACCGAATACTGCACCTGCACAGGTTGCAATGGCGTCAGCCAGAAGTGCGTTCTTGATTTCCGGAAGTCTTCCGTCCTTGTCGAGCATACCTGCACGATCAGATACACCGATCAGGGTTCCGATGGTATCGAAGATATCAACGAACAGGAAGGAGAACATGATTACGAAGAAATCGAAGATCTTGATCTTTCCGAATGCCGCGAAGTTGAAGCACTGTCCGAAGGTTTCACCAAGCTTGGAGAAATTGGTCAGATGCATGGACGGGAATACGGAATAGAAACCGCTCTTCGGGTTCGGTACATAGACACCTGCTGCCTGCATGATCATATCCAGGATCCAGGTTACGACGATACCGATCAGAATGGCACCGGGAACCTTCTTGTATTCCAGGATGGCAATCAGAGCCAGGCCGATCAGAGCAACAACGGCTACGATGCCCATGGTGTGCCAGTTCTTGGCGAAGTCAACATAGGTAACCAGAGTGGAATCGGAAGATACAACAAGCTTTGCATCCTGCAGTCCGATGAAGGCAACGAAGAGTCCGATTCCGGCTCCGACACCCTTCTTCAGGCACATGGGAATGGCATTGAAGATGGCTTCACGCACATTTGTAAGGGTCAGAAGAATGAAGATAATACCCTCGACGAATACTGCAAAGAGAGCCAACTGCCAGGGATAACCCATGGAGCCACAGACAGTGAATGCGAAGAATGCATTCAGGCCCATGCCGGGCGCCAGAGCAAAGGGCAGGTTGGCTAAGAGAGCCATGCACATGGTTCCGACGAAGGAAGCCAGGCAGGTTGCGATCAGAACTGCCTCGGAATCCATGCCGGCATTTCCAAGCATTGTCGGGTTGACGGCCAGAATGTAGGCCATGGTCATGAAGGTGGTCAGGCCTCCGAGTACCTCAGTCTTGACGTCGGTACCCTTCTCCTTGAGTTTAAAGAAGTTTTCCATTACTTAATCCTCCTCGTATCCGCCGGGCAAAGGCAAAGGAACTGATCCGTCCTTCGGTCTGAAGAAAATTTCATTCACCTTCAGGAACCTTCAAGTGCTTTCATCTTCGCTCAGCAAAATCAATTACAGACTAATTATAAGTATTACTTATTGAAATTGCAATTTGTACCGGATGATTTTTCGCGAGTTTCCTTTGCCTTTTTCTAATGGTTTTAATAAGTTCTGCTTATAAAAAAAGAACTGCCCGAAGGCAGTTCCCGAAAATCAGAAATGATATTTGGTCTTATAATCTTCGAATTTCTTTGCAAAGGCCGGCGTTCTCTCCTCGCGGAGTGTGTCCAGATACTCGTGGGTATCAAATTCATCCTCGCTGACCTGGATCAGGGTGACGCCGATATTGCTGCAGTGGTCGGATATCCGCTCCAGATTGATGTAAGTGTCTTCAATCAGGACGGACAGGCCCATGGTGCATTCACCGGACTGCATTCTCTTGACATGGTGTTTCTTGGCCTTGCTGTTCAGGTTATCAATGACTTCTTCCAGAGGCTCAATATTGGATGCTGCTTCAAGATCATTCTTGGTAAAGGCATTGACTGTGATGTCCACGATCTCCCGGACTGCGCTGATGTAGATCTGCAGTTCCTTCATGGCCTTGGCCGAGAACTTGGAGTCATCCTTGATCATATCATCCGTGGTTTCCACCAGGTTCAGTGAGTGATCCGAAATCCGCTCGAAGTTACTGATGCTGTGAAGAATGGTCGAAACAGTTTCGCTGTCCTTTAGAGAAAGAGAACGTCCCGACAGCTTGACCAGATAGGATCCCAGCTGATCCTCGTAGAGATCGATGGCAGATTCCAGGGCCACTGCTCTCTTCTTCATCTTGGGTTTCCGCTCCAGCATATAGCCGGTCGCATCATTCAGACAGTCTCTGGTCAGCTCCGCCATGCGGTTGGATACGGCAACAACCTGGGCAACTGCAAAAGCAGGGCGCTCCAGGAAACGCTCATCCAGAAGAGAAAGTTCCTGAGTGAATTCTCCGGTCTCGACCTCATCGTCATCACTGCCGCGGACGGTCATGCAGGCAAGCTTAACCAGAACCTTGTTAAAGGGCAGCCAGAAGAGGGTACAGAGGATATTGAAGGCCGAATGGACGATAGCGATTCCTGCCGGTGTAGCAGCCTCGGCTGTCAGCGGAAAATGAAAAATCGCATTCAGTGCGTAATAAACCGTGATGAAAATCAGTGTACCGATCAGGTTGAAATAAAGATGAATAAAGGCGGCACGCTTTGCGTTTTTCTTGGCTCCGATTGCAGAGATCAGAGCGGTCACGCAGGTACCGATATTCTGACCCATGATAATGGGAAGAGCCACGCCATAGGTCACGGTTCCTGTCATACAGAGAGCCTGCAGGATACCGACGGATGCCGAGGAACTCTGCAGGGCTGCTGTCAGAACCGTTCCTGCAATAATTCCGAATACAGGATTCGAGAATTTCAGCAGCATGTTGGTGAAGGATGGCATATTGGCCAGAGGCGCTGCCGCCGTGGTCATGGTATTCATGCCAAACATGAGAACAGCGAATCCAAGGAAGATCTCGCCGATATCATGCTTCTTTTCGTCCTTCATGAACATGACGAAAATAATACCGATCAGTGCCAGGATGGGAGTCCAGGATGTCGGCTTCAGCATATTGACAAAAATCGAATCGCCCTGAATACCGGTCAGAGAAAGAATCCAGGCGGTAATGGTGGTACCGATATTGGCACCCATGATAATACCAACTGCCTGCTCCAGCTTCATGATTCCGGAGTTTACGAAACCGACGACCATTACTGTCGTCGCACCGGACGACTGGATTACTGCTGTTACGCCCGCGCCCAGAAGGACGCCCATAATCGTTGTCTTGGTAAGACGTTCCAGCAGACCTTCCAGCTTGTTGCCGGCTGCCTTGGTCAGGGCATTGCCCATGATATGCATTCCGTAGAGGAAAAGAGCAATTCCGCCGATCAATGTCAATACATCAAATATAGTCATTTTCCCGGTCCTTTCGGATCAAATCACTTTTTCTTCTCGTCCTTCTTATCGGTCTTGTCGGCTGTGTCGTCCGTCTTGGCAACGGCATCTTCCGGCTTCTCTACTGCGGAAATGGCTGCCTTCTGCATAGGAATCCGGCAGTTCTTGTTGTTACCGAACTCTACGATGATGGTGTCATCGTCGGAAATATCGATGACTACGCCATAGAAGCCACTGGTGGTAAGAACGGTATCGCCTACGGCAAGGCTCTCCATCATAGCGTTCTTCTTCTTGGTTTCCTTCTGCTGGGGACGAATCATAAGGAAGTACATGAATACAAAAAGGATTACGATCCAGAGAATCATAACGATTCCGCTGCTTCCTGCAGATGATGCTAAAATCATAGTTTTTCCTCCTAAAAACAAATTACATAACTTCTAATATTTTATCGAATGCCTGTATGGAATGCAAGATAAGATATCAATACTCGTTCATGGCGTCGATGGTCTCTTCCTTCCACTGGTGGTAGTTTCCGGCCTCAATGGCATTGCGGATCTCCTCCATCAGATGGTTGTAGAAATAGAGATTGTGGAGAACCGCCAGCCGCATGCCGAGCATTTCCTTGGCCTTGAAAAGGTGATGGATATAGGCTCTGGAATAGGTCCGGCAGGCCGGGCACTGACAGCCCTCTTCGATCGGAGCCATGTCGGTCTCATACCTTTTGTTGGTCAGGTTTATCTTTCCCTTATGGGTATAGACGTGGCCGTGTCTGCCGTTTCGGGAGGGGTAGACGCAGTCGAAAAAATCGATACCGCGCTCAACAGCTTCCAGGATATTCTGGGGCGTGCCGACGCCCATAAGGTAGGTCGGCTTGTCCTTGGGAAGGTAAGGCGTGGTCTGTTCAATGATGTCGTACATCTGCTCTGCTGTCTCACCGACGGCCAGGCCGCCGACCGCATAGCCGTCCAGATCCATTTCCGAGATCCGCTTTGCGTTTTCGATCCGGATGTCCGGGAAGATGGCTCCCTGGTTGATACCGAAAAGGAGCTGCTTATGGTTGATGGTTGTCTCCTGGTCGTTGAGCCAGTCCATCTTGGTCTTGCAGCGGGCCAGCCAGCGCTCGGTCCGGGCAACGGAATGCTCGACATAGCTTCTCTCAGCCAGGGCCGGCGGACATTCATCAAAGGCCATGGCAATGGTCGAGGCCAGGTTGGACTGAATGGTCATGGACTCTTCCGGACCCATGAAGATCCTGTGACCGTCAATATGGGACTGGAAGGTCACGCCCTCTTCCTTGATATTCCGAAGCTTTGCCAGGGAATAGACCTGGAAACCGCCGGAATCGGTCAGAATGGGCCGGTCCCAGACCATGAACTTATGGAGGCCGCCCAGGTCGTGGATCAGCTTGTCGCCGGTCCGGACATGAAGATGATAGGTATTCGACAGGGCCACCTGAGTATCGATGGTATGGAGGTCATCGGTGGAAACCGCGCCTTTGATGGCTGCGACAGTCGCCACATTCATAAAAAGCGGGGTCTGCACGGTTCCGTGTACGGTCGTAAATTCGGCACGCTTGGCCATGCCGTCTGTTTTCAGAATCCTGTAGGTTGATTTTTCTGACATGCTCTTTCCTTAGAATTACTTATTACTTTTTGTTTTATCTGTTTAATTACTCTCTATCTCTTTTATCTTCCATCTGTATGATCGATCATTTTCAGGACCATGAAGATCACATCAAAAGCCAATGCGGGTTTCGAAAACTAAAAGAGCTTATTATTTAGAGAGTTCATCCATCCGGTCAACGCAGTTCCTGAGATAAAGATCCAGGATGGTCATGGCCGCCATGCTTTCGACAACGACAACAGCTCTGGGCACGATAATCGGATCGTGTCTGCCGTGAATGCAGATCTCTGTCTCTTCCTTTTTCTCAGCCGTCTGCCGAACCGTCTTCTGGGCCTGGCTGATGGAAGGTGTCGGCTTTACGGCCACGCGGAAAAGGAGATCGTCTCCGTCCGACATACCGCCCAGGGTGCCGCCCGAATGATTGCTGGCTTTTACGATGACAGGCTTTCCTTTCTTATCAGCGGACAGAGCAAAGCCGTCATTGTTTTCCGATCCTCTGGCCCTGGCCGCCTGGAAACCGTCTCCGATCTCAAAGCCCTTGACTGCACCGATCGACAGCATGGCCTTGGCCAGCTCCGCATCGAGCTTGTCAAAAACCGGCTCGCCGATTCCGACCGGGAGTCCCTGGACCCGGCATTCAATAAGGCCTCCCAGGGAATCCTGATCCTTTCTGGCCTGGTCCAGAACCTTCTCCGCCTCCTCTGCTGCCTTCGGGTCAGGCAGATAGAAGGGATTCTGTGAAATATAGGCCGGGTCTACATTTTCCGCTGTCACCGGGCCGATGGCCTTGGCATAAGTCAGAAAATGGATACCAAGGGCTGACAGAATCTTTTCAGCGACAGCGCCTCCGATAACACGGCCGATGGTCTCACGGCCGGAGGAACGTCCGCCGCCCCGGTAGTCCCGGATGCCGTACTTGACCTGATAGGGATAGTCGGCGTGTCCCGGCCGGTAGACCTCTGCCAGGTCGGAATAATCCCTGGAATGCTGATCAGCATTCCAGACGATGACCGAAATCGGTGTTCCGGTAGTCTTTCCTTCAAAGACGCCGGAAAGGATCTCGCACTGATCGGCTTCCTTCCGGGCTGTGGAAGCCTTGGAATGGCCGGGCTTCCGCCGGTCGAGAAGGGCCTGGATATCAGCTTCTTCCAGCGGCACGCCGGCCGGGCAGCCGTCAATGACTGCGCCCAGTGCCTTTCCGTGTGACTCGCCCCAGGTGGTAACCCGGTATAAATTTCCAAAGGTGGATCCTGCCATATTTCTTCCTCCCGGAAAAGCTGAATTTACGTATCCGAAACACTTTCTGTGAACGAGATAAAGGATGAGTTCCTTCCTCTGATCTCTGCTTAAAAGAAACGCCGTGAAACGAATTTCACGGCGTCATTCCTTTTATGCCATTTATTTGATTCTTAGAGTCTTCGATGGAGACATCTGATCTCAATTTTCGTCGAATTCCGGCAGACCAGCCTGTATTTCTCTCGGTCTGCAGACGGAAATCCGGCGGGACTTTTCTTTCTGATTATCTCAGTCTGTGAATATGAATGCGGTTGGGCTGATGAATCTTTACCGGCGCATTCTTCATCAGGCAGTAGTGGCCCTTCTCATTAATCTCGAAGGTCCGGATATCATTGGTATCATGATTGGCAACGACAAGGAACTTGTCACCGGGCAGAGTCACGATGGACTTCGGATACTCGCCGCTGATATAGGTGATGCCGTCGTAGGTCAGGAAACCGGTTTCCGGATCTCTCTTCATGGCGGTGACTGCATTCAGTGCATCAATGGCGACGAAGATGTAGTCTTCCTTAGAAGTAAAGCACATATTGAGGGATGCGGCAGCCTCATATTTCTGGTTCAGGACGCTGACCTGCTGAACCTTCTCGAAGACTGGCTCGTCACGGTCATCGATTGAATAGCGGTAGACCTCGATCGAATTATTGATTCCGGTCAGGACATAGGCGAATTTGCCGTCCTTGGAGAAACGAATCTCTCTGGCGCCGGCGTCGATTTCCGGACGGATGATGTCGACCATGGTCAGATTTCCGAGTTCATAGTCAATCCGGTAGACCTTGACCTGGTTCAGGCCGAAGTCAACCGCGCAGAGGAACTTCTCATCCGGTGTCAGTCGGACACAGGTAACCTTGGCATGGTCAAAATGCGGATCGCCGAAGCCAATGGCGCTGCCCTTATGGAAGATTCCGAAAGCAATACCGTTAATGGTTTCATCCGGATTCAAACGCATCATGGTCACACGGCCGTCATGATAGCCACCGACAAAGAGGTAGCGGTTCTTGGAATCCACTTCTACGAAGTCGCCCCGCATGCCGCCGATCCACTTCTGACTGGTCTTGGTCAGATCGCCGTTTTCATCGATTGCGAAGGATGCGACACCTTCATCTGCGATGGAGTAGAGTGTTTTTCCGTCACGGGATACGGTCAGATAAGAGGGATTGTTGATCTCTGCGACGCCCCGTAATTTGAAGACGCCGGTGTCCGGATCCACATCATATACATGAATGCCCCGGCTGTTCTCGTGGGTGTAGGTTCCTACGTAAGCTACATACTTGTCTTTTGCCATAATGATTATGCCTCCTCTTGTCTCCGCAGAATATCATATGGTTCTGCATCCTGATCGAGACGGACAAAAAGCTCTTCACTTGCGTGCGGAGCGCTTTCCATCTTCTCTCCCTCTGCATTACGGATTTCGAGAACCCTGGCTTTCAGATCCCTTCCGTCCTTTTTCATGATCTCTATCGTCTCGCCGACCGAGAATTTATTCTTCTGCGTCAGCTGACAGAAACCTTTCTCAATGGAACGAATCGTTCCGAGATAGGTCGATCCCTTTTCGTATGTATTGCTGTCATAGATCTGGGCCTCATCGGACGGCTTCCCGTAGAAAAAGCCGGTGGTAAAGGGCCGGTAGGTACAGGAACGAATCTCCTTATCGTACCAGGGCAGATTCTCCTGATACTTGTCAGGGGACTCCATGTAGTCATCGATGGCCTTTCGGTAGGTTCTCACGACTGTGGCAGCATCCAGTGCTGTCTTCATTCTACCCTCAATCTTAAAACTGTCAATGCCGGCGGAGAAAAGATCCGGCAGATGATCGACCATGCAGAGGTCCTTGGAATTCATGATATAGGTTCCGCGGTCGTTCTCGGCAATGGGAAAATACTGGCCCGGCCGGGTTTCCTCTACCAGAGCGTATTTCCAGCGGCAGGGATGGGTGCATTCGCCATGGTTTGCATCTCTTCCGGTAAAGTAATTGCTTAAGAGGCAGCGGCCGGAATAGGAAATGCACATGGCCCCGTGAACGAAAGTCTCGATTTCCATGTCTGCCGGAATCCTGGCCCGAAGGGTCTTTATTTCCTCCAGGGAAAGCTCTCTGGCTGTCACGACTCTTGTGGCGCCCAGCCTGTACCAGAAATCAGCGGAGACGTAGTTGGTGTTATTGGCCTGGGTGGAGACATGGATGGGAATCTCCGGCATGATCTCTCTTGCCAGGGCGAAGACACCGGGGTCTGCGATCAGAACCGCATCCGGCTTAATTTCCTTCAGCTCGTGGAAATATTCCTTTATTCCATCTATGTCATCGTTATGGGCGAAAATATTGGCGGTTACATAGACTTTGACTCCATGGTCATGGGCGAAGGCAATGCCCTCCCGCATCTCGTCCGGATTGAAGTTATCGGCCTTGGCCCGGAGTCCGTAGGCTTCGCCTCCAATGTAGACCGCATCCGCGCCGTAGCGCACAACCGTCTTTAAGATATCCAGTGATTTGGCCGGGGCCAAAAGCTCCGGCTTTCGTCCTTCGTACATTCTTATTTTATCCTTTTCTTAACCGTAAGTGCAATGCCGTCTCCGATCGGGAGAATCTCCGTGGAAAGCTCCGGATCAGTGGTCAGAAGCTTCAGATATTCCCGGATTCTCTTATGGATAGTCCGGTTCCGTCTCGGGATAGCATAATGAGTCTCGATAATGTCTCCTTCCATGAGAATATTATCGGTCATAAGCAATCCGTCCGGATCCAGAAGTTCCTTTAAGAACGGCAGCCAGACCGGGTACTGACCCTTGGCCGCATCGAGAAAGATAAAGTCATAGGTCTTTCCCTGGCTGATCAGCTCCTTTAACAGGTCACCGGCATCGCCATGCATGAGATGAATCTGTCCGCTGACACCGGCCTCTTCAAAATGCTTCGCCGCTTCGGGAATCCGTTCGTTAAAGCTTTCGATCGTATCGATCCTGCAGTCAGCCGGATTGGTCTCTGCCATCAGAATGGCCGAGAAACCCAGGGCCGTTCCGACCTCGAGAATCCGCCTGGGTTTCAGATGCCGCATCTCGAAGGAAAGAAAGCGCTGGGTCGGCTTTCTTATAACCGGGACATAAGCATCCAGGCAGAGCTTCTCCAATTCATTCAGATATGGCAGGGAATCCAGGGGATCGATCAGGGATTCGAGAAAGATCTCCATCCGCTCGTCTCTCGGATTCTCGTATTCGAAGGCCGCACGGGCGGATGCCAGGGTCCTGTCTTCATTTTCCTTGATCCGCACTGCTGCCTCCTTTTGCATTATCCGATCCGAACTGAAGCACGCCGGATTTCTGATTCATACTCGAAGAAATATAGACCTTTCCGACGAAACAGCTTCCGACATACTCTTTGATCTCAGACTTCCTCGATGACAGGAATGATCATGGGTCTTCTCTGGGTTTCCTTCCAGACGAAGTCTGACAGGGCTCCCCTGACCTCGTTCTTGATCCGGGTCCAGTCCTTGACATGCTTGTCCTGGAGACGGTCCATAAGATCCAGAACCACATTCCGGGCCTCATCCATGAGGTCCTCGGCATCCTTGACATAGACGAAGCCTCTGGAGACGATATCCGGTCCTGCAAGAAGCATACCGTTCTCTCTTGCCAGGGTCATGACCACGATGATGATTCCGTCTTCGGCCAGATGCTGACGGTCGCGAAGAACGATATTTCCGACATCACCGACGCCCAGACCGTCAACCATGACAGCTCCGGTCTTGACCTTTCCGGCAATCTTGTAATTCTGCTCCGCATCGAATTCGAGGACATCACCGGAAGACAGGATAATCCTGTGCTTATCATCGTAGCCCAGCTGCTCTGCAATCTTTTCCTGTGCCTTCAGATGCTTGTATTCACCGTGAACCGGGATGGCATACTTAGGCTTGATCAGAGAATAGATGAGCTTGATATCCTCCTGGCAGGCATGTCCGGATACATGGACATCCTGGAAGATGACATTGGCGCCCTTCCGATAAAGCTCGTTAATGACACGGCCGACTGACTTCTCGTTTCCGGGAATGGGATGAGAAGAGAAGACAATCGTGTCGTTGGGCTTGATCTGAATCTTTCTGTGGCTGCCGTTTGCCATACGGGACAGGGCCGCCATGGATTCACCCTGGGATCCTGTGGTAATGATACAGGTTCTCTCATCCGGGAAGCTCTTCAGCTGATCGACCTCGATCAGGGTATTGTCCGGAATCTTGATATAGCCGAGCTCGGTTGCAATGGTAATGATATTGACCATGCTCCGGCCCTCGACAACGACCTTCCGGCCGAACTTATAGGCGGAGTTGATGATCTGCTGAACACGGTCTACATTTGAAGCGAAGGTCGCAATAATGATTCGTCGGTTCTGGTTCTCGGAGAAGATGCTGTCGATCGTATGGCCGACGGTCTTCTCGGACGGAGTAAAGCCCGGGCGCTCGGCGTTAGTGGAGTCGCACATGAGGGCAAGGACGCCCTTCTGTCCGATGGCTGCCAGACGCTGGAGGTCGATGGGGTCGCCGTAGACCGGTGTGTAATCGACCTTGAAGTCGCCGGTGTGGACGATGGTTCCGACCGGTGTGTAGATGGCCAGAGCTGCCGCATCCTGAATGGAATGGTTGGTGCGGATGAACTCGATGCGGAAAGGACCGGCGTTGATGTTGGTGCCGTAATTTACGACCTTCCGGCGGACAGAATTCAGCATATTATGCTCTTCGAGCTTGTGCTCGATAATGCCCATGGTCAGCCTGGTTGCATAGATGGGTGCCTGGATCCGGCGAAGGACGTAAGGGATTGCTCCGATATGGTCTTCATGGCCATGGGTGATAAAGAATCCCTTGACCTTCTTCTGGTTCTCCTCCAGATAGGTGATGTCAGGGATGACCAGGTCCACGCCGAGCATATCGTCCTCCGGGAAGGCCATTCCGCAGTCAACGACGATGATGGTATCACCGTACTCAAAGGCAGTCATATTCATTCCGATCTGTTCGAGACCGCCCAAGGGAATGACTTTCAGCTTCTCGTTCCCGCTATTTTCAGTTTTCTTCTTCAAAATTAAAATTCCTCCTTACAGGGATCTCCTGACAAGAAGAAAGACTGCCCCTCTTACGGCAGTCTCCCCCTGCAATAAATCCCATTACAAAAACGTTAAAACAATAAGTGATATTTTTTATACTGTGATGATTCTATAAGAATTGATTTCTCAAAATACTATAAAAGTATGCTCTTAAAAGAAATCCGAATGAGACCTGAAAAACGTTTCCCTCTCATTCCCAATCTTTAAATCAAATCTTTAAAATCCGAATGAATATCAGGATGCTCTATCCCTCTCACTCGAAATCCGTATCTTCCAACAGTTCCTTGAATACAAGAAGGACTGCAGAGTATTCGGTCTCATCATCAACAGGTACATACGTAGCTTCGTCGCCTGCATCGCCTGGCATCTCACGGAAAATATAAGCATCGGAATCGCCCTCTGCCTCTTCGGATAAAAGAAGATAATGGTTTCCGTTCAGGGTCGTCTCCTCGAGAACATAAAGCTCCGAGGTCTCGCCGTTTTCATCCTGTAAGGTAATCGAATCCATAGTCTATCCTCTATTTAGTCTGTTGGCGGTGCATGTAGCTCTCCAGAATCAGAACGGCTGCGATCTCATCGACATAGGTCTTCTGATCCTTCTTTTTGACGCCGACCTCTTCCATGATCTCATAAGCATCCACGGTAGTCAGACGTTCGTCCTCGAGATAAACCGGCAGGCCTGTCTTCTCCTCGAGAAGGGCCTTGAATTCCAGCGTATCCTCAACACGAAAGCCGGACGATCCGTTCATGTTCAGAGGCTTGCCCAGAACGATGGCTTTGACATCGTATTCTTCGATCAGCTCCCGAATCCGCGCAATGGTCTTCCGGAGCTTCTTCGGCTTGTCCCGCCGGATAATTTCCAGTCCCTGGGCCGTCAGACCAAGGCCGTCCGTTACTGCAACGCCGACGGTCTTCGTCCCGTAGTCCAGTCCAAGTAATCGGTCCATCAGTCCTGATTCCAGGCTTCGTTCTTGATATAAGCTCTTAAGAGCTCTTCGACCAGCTCGTCACGCTCAACCTGAATGATCAGGGAACGTGCATTCTTATAGCTGGTAATAAAAGTCGGGTCGCCGGACATGATGTAGCCTACGATCTGGCTGACCGGGTTATATCCCTTTTCAGATAATGCGGAATAAACCTGGCGAAGGATTTCCTTCACGCCAACTCTGGGTTCTTTCTGAACCTTGTAATACTGTGTGTTGCCTAAGTCCTGCATAGTTAACGCCACCCTTTTGCAAATATTCCGGGAAAGGTTCCCGGATACCTTCTCAATATGCCCTATCTTACCCTTTCACAAGTATCTCTGTCAAGAAGCACGATCTCATCGGTCAGCATGGACCCCGCAAGGCCGCTGATCAGGCGGTTCTGCAGATTTTCGTCAGAAAGATAGGCCATGCGGACATATTCCTTTGTATAGCCGGTCCAGTAGCTTCTGCCGTTGATTTCCATCTTCTCCTCTGCCAGGATTTCCTGGCGGCTGCCGAGGATTTCCTCGCGGAACTCCTTCGACATCTGCTTTCCGATGGCGATGAGGTCACGGCTCCGCTTGGTCTTAATTTCTTCCGGGATCTGGTCGGGCATGGTATCGGCCCTGGTGCCCTTCCTCCGGGAAAATTTAAAGACATGAAGCTCGTAGAAACGGATCCGTTCGACAAAGGCCCTGGACTCTTCGTAGTCCTCCTCGGTCTCGCCGGGGAAGCCGACAATGACATCGGTCGTGATGGCCGGATGATCGAAGTACTTGCGGATCTGATGGCAGGTTTCCTCGTATTCCTCGGCCGTATATTTCCGGTTCATGGCCTTTAAGATCCTGTTGCAGCCGGACTGGAGAGACAGATGAAAATGCGGGCAGAATTCCGGAACCTTACTGATCCGCTCGATGAAGTCGCCGGTAAAAATCTGGGGTTCGACGGAACCCAGACGGACACGCTCCACCCCGTCGACAGCCGCCACAGCCTCGATCAGATCCTGGAGACCATAAGGTCCGGGTACGCCATAACGGGCCATGCCGTAGGAAGAGAGATGAATGCCGGTCAGGACAAATTCGCGGTAGCCCTGCTTAGCCAGCTGCTCTGTCTCAGCCACGACTTCCTCGATGGCACGGGAGCGGATCCGGCCTCTGGCAAAGGGAATGACGCAGTAGCTGCAGAACTGGTCGCAGCCGTCCTGAACCTTGAGGAAGGCCCGGGTATGCTCGGCGGTTCTGGTCAGATAGAGGTTTTCGAAGTTCAGATGGCCCTGATTGACATCGATAACATCCAGCTCCCGGTCGTGATCCTTCAGGAAACGATGGAGTTCAGGGATCAGCTCGTCCTTCTTATTGTTTCCTAGAATGATATCGACTGACAGGTCCTTTTTCAGGCTTTCCAGCCCGGTCTGGACATAGCAGCCGGCGGCGATGACGACCGCATCCGGGTTCTTCTTTCTGGCCCGGTGAATCATCTGTCTGGACTTGTGGTCGGCCATGCTGGTGACCGAGCAGGTATTGATGACATAGACGTCCGCCTTTTCATCAAAGGGGACGATCTCATAGCCATCGCCTGCCAGAAGAGCTTCCATGGCTTCGGTCTCGTATGCATTGACTTTACAGCCAAGATTGTGGAGAGCTGCTCGCTTCAATTTGTGTTTCCTCTGCTTTCTCTTACAAATGCTTTCTCTTACAAATGCTTTCTCTTGAAAATGTTATACGAATCTTAAATGATTGACTTTCCCACCTGAATGAACTACATTAATTTTGTCAAAACTGTTACCATACAGTTATTTATAGCAGTCATTTATGGACAAAAATTATTCTAGAACAAAGAGATAAGGAGCTTATTATGAAAACCGTACAGATTTCACTGAATTCGATTGATAAGGTTAAGTCTTTCGTCAACACCATCAACACCATGGACAGCGACTTCGATCTGATCTCCGGCAGATATGTCATCGATGCAAAGAGCATCATGGGTATCTTCAGCCTGGATCTGTCCAAGCCCATCGACCTTGCCATTCATGCAGACAAGGACGTTGACAAGATTCTTGAGCAGCTGAAGCCCTACCTGGTAGAGCAGTAATCTGCCTCAAGCAATTCTAATCCGATCGACTTGATCCTGTTAATCTGATCTGATCAGTTCGATCCATTCTAATCTGCTTTTTAGGAGCCGCCTTTCTGCCTGACGGATGTCGGGCCGGAGGGCGGCTCTTTTTTACTCATTTATTCCGCTTCCACCACAATGGTCTCGGTGGATTCAATGGCCTTCTGCATAAGATCCGGCAGGACATCATCCAGATTGTGCTCGGATTTCTTGATCCGATCCAGATGAGGCTTGGTGACCGGATGCTTGGCAACGAAAATCGTGCAGCAGTCCTCATAAGGCAGGATGGAGGTCTCGTAGGTTCCGATCTTCAAGGACCGGTCGATAATCTCCTGCTTGTCAAAGCCGATCAGAGGACGGTAAACCGGAAGGGTTGCCGCATCATTTGTGACAAGAAGGGACTGCATGGTCTGGGATGCCACCTGTCCGATACTCTCTCCGGTGACAAGACCGATGTCTCCGTCTTCCTTGGCGAAGTGCTCAGCCAGATACATCATGATCCGGCGCATGATAATAGTCAATTCATCATGGGGGCACTTCTCATAAATAGCCAGCTGGATATCGGTAAAGTTAATGACATGGAGACGAATAGGGCCACTGTAGCGGGCCACGATCTTGGCCAGGTCAACCACCTTCTGCTTAGCCCGCTCCGAGGTATAGGGCGGCGCATGGAAATAGGTCGCATCGATGGTAACGCCGCGCTTTGCGATCATATAGCCGGCAACCGGGCTGTCGATTCCGCCGGAAAGGAGAAGCATGGCTCTGCCGTTGGTGCCGACCGGCATACCTCCGGGTCCGGGGAACTTCTCGGAATAGAAGCTGATCTTCTCGCGGATCTCTACGTGAATCTCCTTCTCGGGATGATGGACATCGACCTTCATTTCCGGGAAGCGGTCGAGAATCCGTCCACCCAGTTCCTGGTTAATCTCCATGGAATTCATGGGATAGTTCTTCCTGGCGCGCTTGGCAAGGACCTTGAAGGTAAAGTGCTTATCGGTATATGTTTCATCCAGAAAGTCCAGGATCTCCTTCGACAGCTCGTCAAAGCCCTTATCCTCGGTCAGTACGGCCGGGCAGATCTCAACGATACCGAAGACTCGTTCCAGGGCTTCCAGAGCGCCCTGATAGTCAAAGTCTCCCTGGGCTTCGACATAGATCCGGCCCTGCTCCTTCTCGACAAGGAAGCTGCCGTCTACGGGCCGGAGACTTACCACGATATTGTGGACCAGAGCGTCCTCGAAGACGTGGCGGTTCTTACCCTTGAGGCCGATTTCGCCATATTTAACTACAAATGCCTGATAAGACATGTTTTCCTCTCTTTCAGTGTCTTGTGTATTTGCGAAGTACAGGAAGCAGTGCTTTCAACTGTTCCAGGGCATAATCAATTTCTTCCATGGTCGTATAGACCGAAAAACTGAAGCGGACGGTCTCGTCCAGATACTCATGGGCAACATGGATGGAGGTCAGAGTCCGGGATACTGCCGGCCGGTTGGAGGAGCAGGCGGATCCGCTGGAGACGTAGACGTCCCTGTCTTCAAGGGCATGGAGAAGGACCTCGGCCCGGACGCCCTGGAAGGAAACCGATACGATCTGAGGCGCAGAGTCCTCTCCGGTTCTTCCATTGACATGGGCTCCCTCGATCTTCTCGACACCTTCAATAAAGTGCTTCTTTAAATCATAGAGATGGCTTCTGTTTTCTGCCAGATGGCTGTACATATCCTCTGCTGCCACACCAAGGCCTGCAATGGCAGGAACATTCTCGGTTCCCGAACGCATGCCGCCTTCCTGGCCACCGCCAAGGATCTCCGGCTGGATCCTGACACCCTCATGGATGAAGAGGAAGCCCGATCCCTTGGGTCCGTGAATCTTATGGCCGCTGACCGAGAGGAGATCAATGCCCCAGCGGTCCGGATAGATCTCGAATTTGCCATAGGACTGGATGGCATCGACATGGAAATAGGTCTCCGGATTGACGGTCTTTATGATCCGGGCCGCCTCCTCGATGGGTTCCACGGCTCCGATCTCATTATTGACATGCATGATGGAGACCAGGATGGTGTCCTTCCGGACCATAGATCGTAAGGCCTTCAGATCTATAATGCCGTTCTCATCAACCGGAATGTACTCGACCTCAAAGCCCAGATCAGCCAGAGCCTTCATGGGATTGGCCACGCTGGCGTGCTCGATCGGGGTTACAAGGATGTGCTTTCCGCTTCTCTTTCTTGCCATGGCTGCGCCGATGATGGCCAGGTTATTGGATTCGGTGCCGCCGGAGGTAAAGACGATCTCCTTGTCCTTGACCCGAAGGGTTTTTGCAATGATTTTCCGGCTCTCGCGCAGATAATTTTCTGCCTCCATGCCCTTATTGTGAAGGGAGGACGGGTTGCCGTAGTCCGTCCTTAAGACCTGCATCATCTTCTCTGCCGCGGCTTCGCTGCAGCGGGTAGTTGCAGAATTGTCCAGATATGCTTCCATAGTGCTCCTGTCTTTTCTATCTCTATTCATTTTCAACTCGGTCTTTATTGTATGCTGAATCATTTGAATCAGACTGCAGAAATCACAATCTGGTCTATCTTTATTCAGATGAATCTGTCAGACTCCGGAAGCTTCCTCGGATGCCATCATGACCAGTGTCATCGTTGCAATGGCTGCCGTATCAGTCCTTAAGATCCGATGGCCGAGGGAAATGACCTCTGCCTTCTTACTGTCTCTTAGATAGTCGATTTCTTCGGGTGCAAAGCCGCCTTCGGGTCCGATCAAGATGCCGACGGACCGGCCGGGCTTGATTTTCCGTAAAAGTTCCATGGTGTAAGATGCGCCTTGTGCATTTTCATACGGAACGAGGGAAATGTCAAGTGACAGAAGCCGATTGGCCGCTTCCCGGAAGGATAAAACCGGGCCGACTTTTGGCATCTGGCTTCGCTTGGACTGGCGGGCTGCCCCGTCAGCAATCTTCTGCCAGCGCCGGACTCTCGCTTCCTTCTTCTTATCATCCAGTCGGACCACACAGTACTTCATATCGACCGGAATAATTTCAGAGGCGCCAAGTTCGACAGCCTTCTCGATTACAGTCTCCATGCGGCTGCCCTTGGGGATGGCCTGAAAGAGGATAATCCGATTGGCGGGTTCCGTGTCCTCGCTTTCCTCGAGGATCTGCAGGGTCAGGGCATCACTGTCAAAGGAGACTGCTTCGCAGATAAAATTCCGCTCCGCATCCGTGCTGACCCGTATCTTCTCTCCCGCCTTCAGGCGGATAGCTCTTCCCAGATGATTGGCATCCTCTCCGGTCACCCGGATTCTGCCGTCCTCGATATCTTCCTCACGGACAAAGATCTGCTGCATCGTTTTCCCTCTTGATTCTCTTCTTTACCAAACGAGGGACAGGTCCACATGGATCTGTCCCCGGAATTATTTTACAAGTGTTACATTCCACCAGTCGCCCAGGCGGTTCTTCTCAAGCAGATGGAAGCCTGCCGCGATCATGGCATCGGCGACATCGTTCTCGCGTCCGTCAATGATGCCTGAGGTCAGGAGATAGCCGCCCGGCTTCGCCGTCCTGTAAATAGCCGGTGCCATGGGGATCAGGATATCGGACAGGATGTTGGCACAGATGATGTCATAGCGGTCCGATCCGACTTCCTTCTGAAGTTTCTCATCCGTGGTCAGGTCACCAATGTAGAGCGTCGCCCTGCATTTATCTGAGCTGACAGCCGAATTATCATCTGAATTCCTGCCTGTGTCAGCATGATCCTCATCAGGGAAATACAGACCGCCCAGTCCGTTGTTGGATAGATTCTCCCGAACGGCCTCCTGGCAGAGGGGATCGATGTCGGTATCGACCACATGACCGGCCCCGTAGAGGAGGGACACAATGGTCAGGATGCCGCTGCCGCAGCCTAAGTCCAGGACCTCGTCGCCGGGCTTTAAATACTTCTGTATCTGGTCGATGACCAGATGCGTGGTCTCATGGGCGCCGGTTCCGAAGGCCAGGCCCGGGTCAATCCGAAGGAGCTTCTGCCCCTCCTTCATATCCGGATGCTCCTCCCAGGTCGGCGCGATCAGAAGATTTCCGATGGTGAAACTGTGGAAGTACTGCTTCCAGTTATTCTCCCAGTCCTCTTCCGCCGTCTCATCCGTTGTGATCTGGCCGCTTCCGACATCCATGACGGAGCGGAGGCCGTCCAGACGGAGACGGATCTCGTCAAGAAGGGTCTGGATATTGTCCCGGTTCCAGCGGCTGTCAACCTCTTCGATCTCCAGGCCGGAATTCTGGAGAGCCGACGATGCATCATCGGCTCCTGCCAGGGGCAGATAGAATTTGACCTGGGCACTGCCGTCATCCTCGGGAAGATCCGGATAGAGCTCCGGATAATCGCCCTCGACCTCCAGTCCGAATACGGGCTGGTTGTCGACAAACTCGATATTATTGATATCCAGGGAGCAAAGAAGGGCGGAAACCGCCTCTTCCGCTTCTTCTGTCGTATGGATGGTAAAACAGGTCCAGGTCATTTCCTGCATTCTCCTCTGTCTTGCTTTTCATTACAGCACTGCTTTGATCTCATATGGATCTCAGATTCAACTGTCATTACAATCATAAGCTTTTAGCGCTTCTTCCGTCCGAAGGGACTTCTCTTCTTTCGTTCTGCAGTCTCCGCATGAACATCCGGCTTCTTTAAGGTATTGCCGCTGACAGCATCGAAGGCCCGGAGGGCTTCCTTGCCTTCTGCAGAAAGGCCGGTCGGTACAACGACCCGAAGAGTGACATACTGGTCACCGCGGACATTGGCATTCCGAATGGTCGGGATACCTTTTCCACGAAGACGGATTCTGGTATTGGGCTGAGTGCCGGGCTTAACTTCATAAAGGACCTGGCCATCCAAAGTCTTTATCAGGATTTCTCCACCCAGGGCTGCCTGTGCAAAGGAGACGTCTGCTACCGAGTAGACATCAAAGCCCTCTCTCTGGAAATAGGGAGAAGAGGAAACCCGGACCTCGACCAGAAGGTCGCCGCGGGGGCCGCCGTTCAGGCCGGGCTCACCCTTGCCACGGATGCGGACACTCTGTCCGTCATCAATACCTGCAGGGATTGCGACCTCAATTCTCTTCTTCTTTGAGATGAAGCCGGATCCGTTACAGTCGCTGCACTTATGCTCAATGATCTGGCCGGTACCGCCGCACTCCGGACAGGTCGTTACATTCTGAACCGTTCCGAAGAAGGACTGCTGCTGCATAACGATCCGTCCCTTGCCGCCGCAGCGGTGACAGGTGGTCTTCTTGGTACCGGGCTTTGTGCCGGTTCCGTGACAGGTCGGACACTCTTCCTTCAGATAGAGATCCAGTTCCTTATTGCAGCCGAATACGGCCTCTTCAAAGCTGATCCGAACCGAAGCCCGGACATTGGCGCCCTGTCTGGGGCCATTGGGGTTGGATCTTGCTCCGCCCCCGAAAATATCGCCGAAGCCGCCAAAACCGCCGCCGAAGATGTCATTAAAGATATCACTGAAGTCCGTGCCGCTGAAATCGAATCCGCCGCCACCGGCTCCGCCATCAAAGGCCGCATGACCGAACTGATCATACTTTGCCCGCTTGTCCTTATCGGAGAGGACAGCATAGGCCTCCGAAGCCTCCTTAAATTTCTCTTCTGCTTCCTTATCACCGGGATGCATATCCGGGTGATATTTCTTGGCAAGCTTACGATATGCCTTTTTAATGGTGTCTTCATCGGCATTCCGATCGACGCCGAGCACCTCGTAATAATCACGTTTCTGTTCTGCCATGATTCCTCTGCCTATCTATTCTAATCTATGACCGGAATCATCCGGCCTGGTTTACATTTTCTATCGTGCCGCAAATAACGGCATGGGTTATATTTCATTATATACGCCATAAGCCATACGCCGGAAAACCGGGGTATGGCTTGGCATTTAACTCATCAAATTAACCCGGAAGCTCAATTTTAGACTTCCTTGTAGTCTGCGTCAACAACATCATCGTTTCCGCCATTGCCGCCGTTATTTCCGTTGCTGCCATTATTGGCAGTTCCGTTGGCGCCTGCGTTCTGGCCTGCATTTGCGCCTGCGCCGGCCTGGTTCTGAGCTGCTGCCTGCTGAGCTGCCTCATACATCTTGGTGAATACCTGCTGAGCAGCGGTCTCGAGCTTCTCCTTCTGAGCCTTGATATCATTGACTTCCTGATCGGTCAGATCATTGTTGTCCTTATACTTGGCCAGAAGATCCTGCATTGCCTTGAGCTCGGTCTCAACCTTGGCCTTCTCGTCTGCGGAAACCTTGTCTCCGACCTCGTCGAGGGCTTTCTTGGTCTGTACACAGAAGGCATCTGCATCGTTCTTGGTGTCGATGGCTTCCTTCCGCTTCTTATCCTGAGCTTCGTATTCCTGAGCTTCCTTGACAGCCTTATCGATCTCATCATCGGACATGTTGGAGCCTGCGGTGATGGTGATGTGCTGTTCCTTGCCGGTACCCAGATCCTTGGCGGATACATTTACAATACCGTTGGCATCGATATCGAAGGTAACCTCGATCTGAGGAACTCCTCTCGGAGCCGGTGCGATGCCGTCCAGACGGAAGTTGCCCAGAGTCTTGTTATCCTTTGCGAACTGACGCTCGCCCTGTACAACGTGGATATCAACGGCTGTCTGGTTATCCTCTGCAGTAGAGAAGATCTGGCTCTTCTTGGTAGGGATGGTTGTATTCCGCTCGATCAGACGGGTTGCAATACCGCCCATGGTCTCGATGGAAAGAGACAGCGGGGTAACATCCAGAAGAAGGATGTCGCCGGCACCTGCATCGCCTGCAAGCTTACCGCCCTGAATAGATGCACCGATTGCTACAGCCTCATCCGGGTTCAGAGACTTGGAAGGTTCCTTGCCGGTCAGGCTCTTAACCTTCTCCTGAACAGCCGGGATACGGGTAGAACCGCCGACCAGGAGTACCTTGGAAATATCGTTTGCAGTAAGGCCTGCATCACGAAGAGCGTTCTGAACAGGTACTGCAGTCCGCTCAACCAGATCCATGGTCAGTTCATCGAACTTAGCTCTGGTCAGATCCATATCCAGGTGCTTGGGCTGTCCGTCTACTGCTGTGATGAAAGGAAGGTTGATGTTGGTTGTGGTAGCTGCGGAAAGCTCTTTCTTAGCCTTCTCTGCCGCTTCCTTCAGACGCTGCATAGCCATCTTGTCCTGAGACAGGTCAACGCCTTCCTTAGCCTTGAATTCAGAAACCATCCAGTCGATGATCTTGTTATCGAAGTCATCGCCGCCAAGATGGGTATCACCGTTGGTTGCAAGAACTTCAATGACGCCGTCACCGATCTCAATGACAGATACATCGAAGGTACCGCCGCCCAGGTCGTAAACCAGGATCTTCTGCTCATTCTCATTGTCCAGGCCGTAAGCCAGCGCTGCTGCGGTCGGCTCGTTGATGATACGCTTTACATCCAGTCCTGCGATCTTACCGGCATCCTTGGTTGCCTGACGCTGAGCATCGTTGAAGTATGCGGGAACTGTGATAACAGCCTCTGTAACCTTCTCACCGAGGTAGTTCTCTGCATCTGCCTTAAGCTTCTGAAGGATCATTGCGGAAATCTGCTGCGGAGAATACTGCTTGCCATCGATTGTAACGTGATAATCACGGCCCATCTGACGCTTGATGGAAGAAATGGTGTGGTCTGCATTTGTAACAGCCTGACGCTTTGCCGGCTCACCGACAAGACGCTCGCCGTTCTTGGTGAAGGCTACAACAGACGGCGTGGTCCGGGAACCTTCCTGGTTAGCGATAACGGTGGGTTTACCACCTTCCATAACTGCTACGCAGCTATTTGTAGTACCTAAGTCAATACCAATAATCTTACTCATAGTGATTTCCTCCTGTTGAGTATGATTGAAATCCGAATGTCTGAATCAGAATCCGGAATTTCAAGTTGTTTCATTCTGTTCTGATCTATTAGAAACCGGTCGAATTATGGACCGGAGTGTTACTGGTTTCCTGACCGGTCAAATATAGACCGGATTGTCACTGGTTTAAGAAGCGGTCAGCTGCCTGCCGCGCTGTTCCTAGTTTGCGACCTTGACCATGGCGTGCCGGATCACGACATCGTGGAAGGTGTAGCCCTTCTGAAGGACCTCAGCCACCACATTATCGCCAAGGGAATCATCCTCCACATGCATGACTGCGTTGTGGAAGTTGGGATCGAATTCCTTGCCTTCGGCATCGATCTCCTTGACATCCAGATCATCCAGTGTCTTGACCAGACCCTTGTAGATCTTTTCGATTCCGTCGGCATAGGCATTGTCCTCGCCTTCCGGGCGAAGGGCCAGGGCCCGTTCGAAATTATCGACAACCGGTAAGATCTTTTCCAGGATGTGGCGGGCGCCTGCATCGAACATCTCGCCCTTTTCCTTTTCCGTTCTCTTACGGAAGTTATCGAACTCGGCCATCTGTCTCTGAACCCGATCGGTCAGGTCTGCGATCTTCTGATCCCGGGGATCCGGTTTCTTCTTGAAGAAGCCCTTTCCCTTCTTATCGTCATCGGAATCCTTGTCGGAAGACTCGTCCTTGGATTCTTCTTTGGAAGCTTCCTTGGAATCTTCCTTTTTGCTTTCTTCTTTCTTATCCGAAGCCTTGTCGGAAGCTTTCTCTTCAGAATCCTTCGCTTCCTTCGAATCGGTCTTCGTTTTTTCCTTTACGGCCTCATCCTGAGGCTCTTTCTTTTCCTTTGTATCATCTGCCGGACTGCCCTTTGCTTCTGCTTCTGGAGTCTGCACATTTTTCTTTTCTTCTGCCAAAGTACTGCCGCCTTTCTTTTCGATCTATTCTTCCCGGCTTCCGCCCGGGCCGTCACCGCTGTCGCTTCCCTTGTCGGAGCTTCCCGGAATGCCGGGCCTCTGCAGGGTTCCTTCCAGCTGAACTTTCAGGTTTCTCAGGCTGTCCATAACCTTCTGATAATCCATTCGTTTGGGACCGATGATTCCGATCGTTCCCTTGACGCCGTCGCCCAGCTCATAGGTTGCTGTAACAACACTGACGTCCTTCATATTTTTGACCGGGTTTTCATTTCCGATATAAACCCGAAGACCCTTACCTGTCTCCTTGGCATCCTCCTCAGCTTCACTGATGAGCTCTGCCAGGTCATCCTTGTCTTCAAATTTCTGAAGGAACTCACTGGCCTTCTGAGAATCGGCAAGTTCCGGATAACGGAAGATATTGGTCGCACCGCTGGTGTAGATCTCAAGGTCATCTTCCGTGATGGTATCGGCGATGGTTTCGAGAACCGATTCGATGATGTCGGAATTGGTTCCGGCCTGGCCGCGGATCTTCTGAATCAGGCCCAGGTTGATGTCCTGAACGGTCAGTCCGTTCAATGTCGTATTGAGAAGCATATTCAGCTTCAGAAGCTCTTCATTGTTGACCGGCTCGCTGATCTGGATCATCTTGTTCCGCACTACATTTCCATCCATGACAACCACGGACAGAAGCTGGTGCTCATCGACAGCGGAAAGCTGTACGAACTTGACCCGGTTCTTGGTAATGGAAGGAGCTGAGATCACGGTCGGAAGCTGTGTGTTCTGAGCCAGGTACTGAACGATCTTCTTTAAGACCTTCTCCATCTTCTCGGTCTTCTCTGTCAGGCTGGTCCGGACTTCCATGACCTCGCGGTCCCGGTCCTTGATCAGGTTGTCGACGTAATACCGATAGCCCTGGTCGGTAGGAACCCGTCCGGCTGAAGTATGGGGCGATTCAATGTAGCCCATGTCCTCCAGATCCGACATCTCATTCCGAATGGTGGCTGAACTTAAGTCGAGGCCCGGGGCCTTGGAAATGGTCCGGGATCCGACCGGCTCTCCGGTCTTCAGATAAGTGTCAATGATGACGTTCAGTATTTTTTTCTTACGGTCATCGAGTTCTTCCATAACTTTCATCCTTTTTGGTTTGTTAGCACTCAATTGATTGGAGTGCTAATTGTTTCTGTGATTAATCTATCACCCTTAGAAGAGGATGTCAACTCAAAAGATGGAATTTTTTAATTTTTGTATACAAATTTAAACCAGGCGCTCCTTTTCCTCTCTTACCTCGCTCTGAATGGCTTTGATTGTTCATTCGATTCTAAAATGATTGGTCTATATTTCTCGGAGAAAAGATTCGGCTGAAATGTACTCGCTTTACAGATCTACCGAGGTATTCGAACATTTGTATTCGGCTAATCTGTATTCCCATTACAAATTAGCCGAATATAATAAAGGCTCCGGATCATGAGAAGATCCCGAGCCTTAAATAATCTCAAAATATAATATCCCGTTTCATATTTAATCTGAAAGCATCAGAGTATTAAAAAAGGAAATCCGCCAGTATCTCGTTCGAGACTTCTCTTCCCCGCCGGGTCAGGAGGAGGCGGCCTTCGGCCAGGCAGAGCATGCCTTCCTCCTGGTATTTCTCTACAACCCTGCCATAGACGGAAAGCAGCGGCAGGCCGAAATAGGATTCGAATTCATCCAGGGAGACGCCTTCGTTCATGCGAAGGCCCAGGAACATGAATTCCTCCATGGCGTCCTTTTTCGTCAGGCGCTGAAAATTGGTCATGGTCCTGGGCCGGCCCTGGATATGAAAATCCGATAGGGAACCCGACTCCGCATTTTCTACAGATCCGGCTTTTATTCCTAACCCTGCCATAGATTCAGATCCGGCCTTCCTTCCTGATTTGGAATTGGAGGCCGGACTTTTTATGTCTCCATTCCTCCAGTAGTCCAGATAGTTGCGAAAGTCATCGGTCTCATTCCAGCGGGTCTCATCGATAAAGGAGGCTGCGCCCAGGCCGACACCCAGGTATTCCCTTCTCTTCCAGTAGCCGACATTGTGGCGGCAGCGATAGCCCGGCCGGGCAAAATTCGACACCTCATACTGGCGGAAGCCCTTGTCCCGAAGGAAGTCCTCGGTCATCCGGGTCATCTGATACTCGGTATCCTCGTCCGGGAGATAAACCGGCTGTTCTCCTGCCCTTCTCGCCTCTTCATCCGCATGATAGCGCTTATAGAAGGGCGTTCCCTCTTCAATAATCAGGTCATAGGCGGAAATATGGGTCGGTCCCAGGAGGACGACCTTACTCAGACTTCGATGGAGGGATTCCAGGGTCTGTCCCGGTATTCCGGTCATAAGGTCTACATTTATATTGGAAAAATTGGCCCGACGTGCGCTCTCAAAGGTCTTTAAGAAGCGCCGGTAGTCGTGGATACGGCCCAGGGTTTTGAGTTCATCGTCATTGGCGCTCTGGAGGCCGATCGACAGGCGGTTGATGCCAAGGGACCGGTAGTCGAGCAGGGCCTGGTAGGTTACGGTCCCGGGATTGACTTCCATGGTGCATTCGAGATTCTTTGAGATCTGAAAGTTAGACCAGACCGTCTTCAGAATCTTCTCCATCAGGGGAACTTCCAGCCAGCTGGGCGTCCCGCCTCCGATAAAAATCGTGGAAAGGACCGGATGATCCAGCTTGCCGCCCCAGTAAGTGATTTCCCGGGTCAGAGCCTCTGTGTAGGCCTCCCGGTCATCCGCATCGGACGGGAAGGACAGGAAGTCACAGTAGGCGCACTTTCTAACGCAGAATGGGATGTGGATATAGAGTTCCATTTTATTCATCCGTATCCAGCTTCAGGACGCTCATGAAGGCTTCCTGAGGAATCTCGACCGAGCCGAACTGGCGCATCTTCTTCTTGCCTTCCTTCTGCTTCTCCAGAAGCTTCTTCTTACGGGAGATATCGCCGCCGTAGCACTTGGCCAGGACATCCTTGCGGTAGGCCTTGACGGTCTCACGGGCGATGACCTTGTTTCCGATGGCTGCCTGGATGGGAATCTCGAACATCTGTCTCGGAATATTCTCCTTCAGCTTCTCGCACATCTTCCGACCTCGCTCGTAGGCGGTTCCGGCAAAAACGATGAAGGACAGGGCATCGACCTGCTCCTTATTGACCAGGATATCCAGCTTGACGAGGTCGGATCTCTTGTAGCCCTTGAACTCATAATCAAAGGAAGCATAGCCTCTGGACCGGGACTTTAAGACATCGAAGAAATCATAGATGATCTCATTCAGAGGAAGGTCATATTTCAGAAGGGCCCGGCTCTCCTCGACATATTCCATGGAGATGTACTCGCCCCGGCGTTCCTGGCAGAGATCCATGATGGCTCCGATATAGTCCTTGGTGACCATGATCTCGGCCGACACAATCGGCTCTTCCATATATTCGATCTCGGAGGGATCGGGCAGGTTGGAAGGATTGGTCAGGGTCATGACTTCACCGTTCGTCTTATGAACCTTATAAACTACACCCGGTGCGGTTGTAACCAGATCCAGATCGTATTCCTTCTCCAGACGTTCCTGAACGACCTCGAGATGAAGAAGTCCCAGGAATCCGCAGCGGAAGCCGAAGCCTAAGGCCTGGGAGGTCTCGGGCTCGAACTGGAGAGAGGCATCATTCAGCTGAAGCTTCTCCAGGGCATCCCTTAATTCCGGATATTTTGCCGAATCGGACGGATAGATGCCGCAATAGACCATGGGGTTGACCTTCTTGTAGCCGGGAAGGGGCTTGTCTGCCGGATTTTCCGCCAGGGTGACCGTATCGCCGACCCGGGCATCCCGGATATTTTTGATGGAAGCGGTCAGATAGCCGACGGCTCCGGACGGAAGCTCATCGCAGGGGAAGAGCTGGCCGGCGCCGAAATAGCCGACCTCGACGACATTCATCTCGGCCTTACTCTGCATGAAGCGGATCAGATCGCCGGCCTTGACCGAGCCGTTGACCACCCGGATGAAGACAATGACGCCGCGGTAGGAATCGTAGACCGAGTCAAAAATCAGGGCTTCCAGAGGGGCCTTGGGATCTCCGGAAGGGGCAGGCAGACGGTCCACGATGGCTTCGAGAACCTGGTCTACATTTTCTCCGGTCTTGGCGGAAATACGGGGCGCATCCATGGCTTCAATTCCGATGACATCCTCGATTTCCTTTGCGGTTGCCTCGGGATCGGCGCTGGGCAGGTCGATCTTATTGATGACGGGCAGGATTTCCAGGTCGTGGTCGATGGCCAGATAGGCATTGGCCAGGGTCTGGGCCTCGACGCCCTGAGTTGCATCGACGATCAGGATGGCGCCGTCGCAGGCGGCCAGGGACCGGGATACCTCATAGTTGAAATCGACATGACCCGGGGTGTCGATCAGGTTGAAAATGTACTCCTCACCGTTCCTGGCATGATAGATGAGGCGGACGGCCTGGGACTTTACTGTAATGCCCCGCTCCCGCTCGACCTCCATGTTATCGAGGACCTGATCCTGCATTTCACGGGCGGTCAGGGTACCGGTCATCTCGATCATACGGTCGGCCAGGGTCGATTTGCCGTGATCGATATGAGCGATGATACAAAAATTACGAATATGGGACTGATCGATTGCCACGATATTTCCTCCTTATTTCGAATCGGAAGGCGGAACCTCTTCTCTTCCTTCCGGTGTTTCCAACCATAAATCATACCAATCGATCAGAGATTCGGTCAAGGCCTGCTCGGCATCTTTTGCCTCTTTCGTCTCCTCTTCGGTCGGATCGGCGCTGTTCATATATTCTTCCAAGGTCATGTAGACAGGTTCTTCCGGATTTTCACCAGCCGGATTCCCGCTTTTCGCCTCTGCCGATACAGTTTCTGCTCCATCGACTTCCGATTCTTCTCCGGAAAGGTCCGGGGAATTCTGAGTCTTCGAAACTTTCTCCAGCTTCTCCATGGCTTCTTCCCGCTCTTCCTTATTCTGCCGGAAATACCAGTCCAGGGTCTCTTCCCTGGTTGTCAGGGGCCGGGACTGTATATGACTTCTTTTCGGAACCGCATGAAGGCCGTCGATCAGCTTCTGATCCTCTGCCGAACGCAGAGCGGCCGGATCGGATCCTGCACGGATTTTCTCAATCTGTCTCATGTAGTGGCGGTAATCCATGGGAAAATAGGAAACGCCGGGCAGACTGTCTCCGTTGGATTCTCTGGTAAAGGTCTTCTTATCGTAATCCAAAACCAGAAGCGAAGTCGCCACTTCCTGGAGGAAATAGCGGTCATGGGAGACAAAAAGAATGGTTCCCTTATAGGACTGAAAGATGGATTCCAAAGTCTCTCTGGCCGGGATATCCATATGGTTGGTCGGCTCGTCGAGAAGAAGAAAGTTGGGCTTCTCTTCAAGAAGGGCGGCCAGAAGCAGTCTCGACTTCTCTCCTCCGGACAGGTCCGAAACCCGCTTTTCCAGATCCCGTCCCCGAAAGAGATAGGAAGCCAGACAGTTTCTTAAATCCTTTTCCTTCATGGCAGGAAAGCGGTCATGGAAGAAATCATGGACGGATCTTTCTGAAGTCAGATTGGCGCTTTCCTGATCAAAGTAGGCCAGATCGATCTGATTTCCCAGGGTCATCTTTCCGGAGATCTTATTGATTTTCCCGGCAATGGTCTTAAGGAAGGTGGACTTTCCGGCACCGTTGGGTCCAATGATTCCGATCTTCTGTCCTCTTCTGATGCGGAAATCGACCTCTCTAACGACATGCTTTCCATAGCCGATTTTCAGGTTTTCACACTGGAGTACCCATTTGGCGCCCAGGCGGGCCGGAAGGATTTCTCCCTTATGGATGACTGCATCATCTGCAGCGGGAGGGTCTATCTTTTTCATCCGGTCCAGAAGCTTCTGCCGCGACCGGGCGAAGGCTGCCTTTTTGGCCTTGTTCTTGAAACGACGGATCAGGTCTTCTTCCCGCTTAATTTCTTCCTGCTGACGGGAATAGGCTTTGGCCTGGCGCTCCCGCTCTTCTCTGGCTTCCTTTCGATAGGAAGAATAATTGCCGGGATAGCGGCGAATCTTTCCTGCCCGGATCTCCCAGATGACCTCGGCGGTCTCATCCATGAAATATCGATCGTGGCTGACATAAACCAGAGCCCCGGGATAGGTGCGGATGAAGTCTTCCAGGCGGTTGGTCGTCTCGATGTCCAGATGATTGGTGGGCTCATCCAGGATCAGAAGGTCCGAATCCTCGAGGAAGCCCTTTAAGAGCTGGAGCTTCCTCTGCTCGCCGCCGGAAAATTCGCTGATTTTCTTATTGGCATCGTCCAGAGAGAAACCAAGCTCCGTAAAGAGACGGCGTGCACGGAGACTCTGATCCTGATCCGAGGCAGATCCATTAAAATCCCCGCCTTCCGGATTCTCTATCTCAGCATCCGATCCTTCTCTTAACACAGATTCTTTTTCTGAAGTTTTTTGAGCTGAGACAGCTAAGGGGAGCAGGTCTGTAACTCTGGAGTCCTCGGGCAGATCCATCCTCTGAGGGACATAGGTCACCCTGAGCTTTCTTGATGTATGAAAACGGTTTCCTTCCCGGCTTTCGGCCTTATCATCCCGGTCCAGAGGCCTCTCATTGGCCAGAACCTGAAGGAGGGTGGTTTTACCGGCGCCGTTTTTTCCGACGATCGCGATTTTCTCTTTTCCGCGGATTTCAAAATTAAAGTGTGACAGAACCGGACGTCCGCCCCGCGTCACTGTCCCGTCTTTTATCTCAAGAAGCATCTGTTTCCTCTTCTTATTTCTGAATTTTCTCTTGATCGATCTTATTTCTATCCGATATGCTTAGGAAGCTCTGAATCTATCAGATCAGCTGATCTCACATGATCTTACATGGAGTACAGTTCCATCTGATCACATATCGATTCTTACAAGTATGATACCGCAGTCTCTGTCATCCTGCGACTGAATTTCCCGGATTTCCCGTGAAATTTATCTTGACACAGGGCAGGCTGAAACGTATTATATATTTTGTGTGTCACATCGAACTGTCCGTGTCCGGCCTCGATGGGGAATACACGAAATAATTATTTCTTTATTCCAATACATGGAGGTGAAAACATTGGCTAATATCAAATCTGCAAAGAAGAGAGTTGTAACAAGCGCTAAGCGTGCTGAGCGCAACAAGGCAATCCGTACTGCAGTTAAGACTTACGTTAAGAAGGTTGAAGCTGCTGTCGAGGCTGGCAATAAGGAAGAAGCAAACAAGGTCCTTCCTGAGGCAATCGGTCAGATTACCAAGGCTGCCAACAAGGGCGTTCTTCATAAGAATACAGCTGCCCGCAAGGTATCCCGCCTTACCAAGCTTGTCAATGGTCTTGAGTAATTAAGATCTAAATCTCATAAGAATAATGAAAGCCGGTTCCTTCCGTCATGGGAACCGGCTTTCTTTTTACTATAACGAACAGCCGCGCAGCTGCTGTGAGTCTAATAAAACAGACCACCTTGCGCAGCTGCTGTGAGTCTTACTTACTCATACCGCTCGTCAATCACTCTCTTCGTCTTCTTGGTGCTCCGCGGCAGGACGCCCTCCTCAACAACCTTGACGATTGGTGTGAAGCCGATCTTACTCTTGACCTTTTCTGCCACTCTCTGACTCAGTTCATAGAAATCCGACTTTCCGGACAGGGCCTCAACATAGAGACGCATGGTATCTCTTCCTTCCAGGTGGGAGATACGGATCTGGTATTCACTGGAAAGCTCGTCGAAGAGTGCAATGATCTCTTCGATCTGTGCCGGGAAGACATTGACGCCGTGGATCTTCATCATGTCATCGGTTCTGGCCTGGATAATGTCAATTCTCGGATACTTACTTCCGCAGCGGCAGGGCTCCGGAAGAATTCTTGAGATATCATGGGTCCGATAGCGGATCAGAGGCGCACCCTCCTTCTTCAGAGTGGTGATGACGATCTCGCCCCACTCTCCGTCCGGCAGATTCTTTCCGGTCTTGGGATCGATAATTTCGAGATAGATATAGTCATCCCAGTAGTGCATGCCTTCTTCTTCTCTGCAGCTGACACCGATGCCGGGGCCATAGACTTCCGTCAGGCCATAGATATCATAAAGCTCGATTCCGAGGATGGCCCGGATCTTATTCCGCATCTTGTCGCTCCAACGCTCGGAACCGATGATACCCTTTTTCAGCCTGACCTTGTCTTCCAGTCCCCGCTTCTCGATCTCTTCTGCCAGAAGCAGGGCGTAGCTTGAGGTTGCACAGAGGACCGTGGACTCCATGGCAATCATCATTTCAATCTGCTTGTCGGTATTGCCGGGGCCCATGGGAATGGCCATAGCGCCGAGCTTTTCGCAGCCGGCCTGGAAACCGATGCCTGCTGTCCAGAGTCCGTAACCGGGGGTAATCTGGACACGGTCTTTCTTTGTCACACCGGCCATCTCATAGCATCTGGCGAACATGGTGGCCCAGTCATCCACATCCTTCCTGGTATAGGGTATGATAACCGGCTTTCCGGTCGTTCCGGAGGACGAATGAATACGGACAATCTGATCTTCGGGAGCTGTCATCAGTCCCAGAGGGTAGGCCTCGCGCAGGTCCTTTTTTTCCGAGAAAGGAAGCTTCTGAAAGTCTTCCGGCGAATGCACCTCGTGAATGCCGGCCTCCGCCAGCCGCTGGCCATAAAAGCTGTTGGCCTTCTCCAGGGCCCTGATCCGGTCATTGACCAGCTCCAGCTGTTCTGCACTGATTTCCATTCTCATGCTCCTTTCGTTACGATATCAACGGCCTTCATATTCATGGCGTGGGTCTTTTCCGGAAGCTGCTTTCGGATGGCATCCTTCAGGCCCTCAACGGATATGCCGAGCTCGCCGGATGTGGCAGCACCTGCGAGAAGGGCTATATTTAAGACCTTGTCCGAGCCGCACTGCTCCGAGACCCTGTCGCCGTCAATCAGTCTGACATTGGGGAAATGTTCCGTGAGATAGGATGCGGCATCGCTTCCGTCATAGGAGGAGCCGCTGAGACTTGTCGTTACCGGCGTGACCGCCTTCCTGTTTACAATGATGACGCCGTTTCCCTTCAGATAGTCGATGCAGCGGACCGCTTCGCCCGGCTCGAAGGCGATGAGAAGATCCGCCTTTCCCTTAGGAATCAGCGGAGAATAGATGGCCTGGTCCGAGATCCGGACGTGGCTCACAACGCATCCGCCTCTCTGGGCCATGCCGATGGTCTCCGCCGTCCGGACATTTCTGCCCTCTTCCATGGCGGAAAGAGCGATGATTCGCGAAGCCTTGACGGTACCCTGACCGCCGACTCCGCAGAGAAGAATATTCTTTGTCATGCCTGGCCTCCTTCCTCATGAATGGCATCAAAGGGGCAGACCGATTCGCAGAGGCTGCAGCCGTAGCAGAGGGACTTTTCGATAAAGGCCCTGCCCTCCTTCATGGAAATGGCCGGACAGCCGATCTCATTGATGCATTTCCGGCAGTTCTTACATTGATCGGCATCCACCTGATAGAGAGCCTTCGGCTTCTCGAGAGCGATGCAGGGTGCCTTGAAGATGATGGCCCGGACACCGGTTTCCTCTGCTGCCCGCTTTACGGTTGCGATGGCCTTCTTCTGATCGAAGGGGTCGACGGTTTTGACGAAATTCAGACCGATCCCGCGAAGAATCTTTTCAATCGATACCTTATTGGCAACGTCCTCACGGATTCCCTCCTTCTTCTTCTGGAAGAATTCCATCATGGTAAGTCCTGTTCCGGGATGGGGCTGGTGGCCGGTCATGGCGGTGGTCGAATTATCGAGGACAATCAAGACGATATCGTTATGGTTATAGACCGCATTGACAACTCCGGTAATGCCCGAGGCAAAGAAAGTCGAATCTCCGATAAAGGAAAAGGCGGTCACATCCGGATCAACGACTTTCATGCCCTGGGCAATGGTGACATCCGCTCCCATGCAGAGGCAGGTATCGACCATATCGAGAGGTGCCGCATTTCC
>JAQYBF010000074.1 GCA_029338875.1 Lachnospiraceae bacterium | reverse complement strand
AGGAAAAAGAAATGAAGACCTGTCTTTTTGTAGAAGGCGGCGGCATGAAATGCGCCTACAGCGCAGGTGTCCTGGACGCCTTTCTGGATGAACACTTAAACTTTGACTATGCAGTTGGCGTCTCCGCCGGCGCTGCCAATATCGTATCTTTTCTTGGCGGACAGAGAGACCGGAACCGGCGCTTTTATGTCAACTATGTCGATGATCCCCGCTACATTTCCTTTCGTTCTTTCCTGAAAACCGGAAACTATTTCGGCCTTCAGTATATCTACGGAGATATGACAGAAGAGGGCGGAACGGATCCTGCAGATTATGAGAAATGGACCTCGAATCCGACCGAATTCTATTTTCCAGCGACGGACGGAAAGAGCGGAAAGCCGCATTTCTTTACCTCAAAGGACTGCGGGCCTCATGATTACCGGCCCATCATGGCAACCTGCGCCCTGCCTGTCATTTCAAAGCCCATTGAAATCAATGGCCACTACTATTTTGACGGAGGCGTCAGTGCCTCGATCCCGGTAGAGAAGATGGAAAAGGACGGCTGCGACCGGATCATTGCCGTCATGTCCAAGCCCAGAGACTTTGTCATGGAGCCCCAGGGGAACCGTCTGGCCTATACGGCTGCTCTGAAGCACAGATTTCCGAAGATCGTGGATCTCCTCAATCACCGTCATGAGGAATACAACCGGGAGAAGGAGGAGCTGCTCCGCTTGGAAAGAGAGGGCAAGGCCTATCTCTTCTGCCCGTCCGGCAAGGTCTCTATGACGACCTACACCAAGGATCCGGTCAAGAACCAGATGCTCTATGACGAGGGTCTGGCTCATGGAAGAGAAAAGATGGAAGAAGTGAAGGCTTTTCTGTCGAAGTAAAAGGGATGAAGAAGACGGATCAGAGAGAACAGATCAGAATCAGCGGAAGACGCATGACTGAGATTTTTATTTAAGGAGTTCTATGAAGAATAAAGTAAGCGATTACCTGAAGATATTTTTTCCGGTCGTTGTGATCGAGCTTGTTACAACAGTGGTTACGATGGCCGGGGCAGTGCTCTACGCTGCCTTTCTCTATGCCACAGAGACCTTTTCCAGTCTGGAGGGTCTGCTTCGTTCCGTACAGAAGGCCCTGACCGATACGAATTTTCTGATGGGAGTCTCTTCAGTCTATGCAGTGATCTGTATCATTATTTTCCTTTTCTTCTTCCGGAAGAATGCGAGAAAGGAAGAGAAAAATCTCAAAGGCCTGAATCCGCTCTTTTTCCTTGGCGTTATTCTGATTGCGGTCAGCTGTCAGTTCCTGGCCAATTATATCGTGGCAATCGATGCCGTGATCTTCCCTTCCTCTGTCAGCCGCTACAATGAACTCATGCAGGCCTCCGGTCTGGATTCGACCGGCATGTCATTTCTTATGATTGTCTATGCCGTCTTTTTAGGCCCCGTCTGCGAGGAACTGGCCTTTCGGGGTCTGACTCTTGGTTACGGAAGAAAGGTCTTCCCTTTCTGGGCAGCCAATCTGATCCAGGCCCTTCTCTTCGGCCTGGTCCATATGAATTTTGTCCAGTTCAGCTATGCCTTTGCCCTGGGCCTGGTTCTGGGCTGGCTCTATCAGAAATCCGGATCTATCTGGGTTACGATTCTTACCCATATGACCTTTAATGCAATATCGACCTTCCTTTCGACATATCTTTCCATGCCTCACAACGCCTATGCCTTCTGCCTGATTCTCTTCCTGTCCCTGGCAGCCTGCTACGGCGGCATGAAACTGATTGAATTTTTTGGCAGCAGACGTAAGGCCCAGGCCTGATCGGGCGGCATGAAAAGAGTCGTATAGTTTAGGAAAGGACCTAAGGTCCAGCCCTGAAAGGCAGTTTAACATGAGCTTTGTACATCTTCATTCCCATACCGAATACAGTCTCAAGGATGCCACAAATAAAATCCCGGACTATGTCCGCCGGGTGAAGGAGCTGGGCCAGAATGCCTGCGCTATCACCGATCACGGCGTCATGTACGGCTGCATCTGCTTCTATAAGGAATGCCTGGCCCAGGGCATCAAGCCCATCATCGGCTGCGAGGTCTATGTTGCTCCGCATTCCAGACTGGAAAAAAACAAGGATGAAAAATACTATCATTTGATCCTTTTGGCTGAGAACAATCAGGGCTATCAGAACCTGGTTAAAATTGTCTCCCAGGGCTTTATCGACGGCTTCTATTACCGGCCCCGGATCGATGATTCAGTTCTCGAGAAATATCATGAGGGCATTATCTGCCTGTCCGCCTGCCTGGCAGGAGAGGTGGCCCGGAATATCGTCTCTGGTCAGTATGATCTGGCCAGGGCAGCGGCTCTCCGCTATCAGGGGATCTTCGGAGCAGATAATTATTTCCTGGAGATGCAGGACCACGGTATTCCGGACGACCGGACTCTGATCCAGGGGGTTCTCCGTCTCCATGAGGAGACCGGCATTCCCATGGTGGCTACCAATGATTGTCACTATACGAAAGAAGAGGATGCCGATGCCCATGACATCCTTCTCTGCATGCAGGGAAACCATCTGATCACCGATACCGACCGGCGCCGTTATCCCGGCCGTCAGTTCTATGTCAAGTCGGAAGAGGAGATGAAGGATCTTTTTCCTTTTGCACCCTCTGCTCTGGAAAATACCCAGAAGATTGCAGACCGCTGCAATGTAAGCTTTACATTTCACGAGGAAAAACTGCCTCATTACCAGGTGCCGGAGGGCTATGATTCCTGGACATATCTGAATAAGCTCTGCTCAGACGGCCTGGTCCGCCGCTACGGAGAAAATAACGACCTGGCCAGGAGAGCCAGAAAGCAGCTGGACTACGAGCTTTCCGTCATTCATGAAATGGGTTTTGTCGACTATTTCCTCATTGTCTGGGATTTTATCAATTTTGCCCGGACCCATGGCATCGCCGTCGGCCCCGGACGGGGATCTGCAGCCGGCTCCCTGGTCAGCTACACGACCGGAATCACGGATATCGACCCCTTACGCTTTGATCTCTTCTTCGAACGATTCCTCAATAAGGAAAGAAAGTCCATGCCCGATATCGACGTGGACATCGAATACGTCCGCCGTCAGGATGTCATCGACTATGTCGTGGACAAGTATGGCAAGGACTGCGTGACCCAGATCGTCACCTTCGGAACCCTGGCAGCCAAGAATGCCATACGTTCGGTTGGCCGGGCCCTGGGCATCCCCTATGCCGAGCAGGACCGGATCGTAAAGACCATTCCTTCCTCGCCCAAGATTACATTGGATAAGGCCCTGGAGGAGAGCCCGGACTTCCGCCAGATGTATGAGGAGGATCCCAAGGTTAAGGACCTGGTCGATAAGGCCAAGGCCCTGGAGGGTCTGCCGGCCAACACCTCGACCCATGCCTCCGGCGTCATTATTGCCCAGAAGCCTATGACGGAATTTGTCCCGGTCTCCCGGAACGAGCCGGACGGACCTCTTGTGACCCAGTACACCATGACCGTGGATGAGGAACTGGGCCTATTAAAGATGGATTTCCTGGGCCTTCGGACCCTGACCGTCATCAAGGATGCCGCCATGATGGCAGAGGAAAATCATGGGGTCAGAATCGATATCAGCAAGTTCACCTATGATGATCCGGGTGTCTTTGAAGAAATGGGAAGCGGCCATACCGAGGGCATCTTCCAGCTCGAGTCCGGAGGCATGAAGTCCTTCATGAAGCAGCTTCGCCCTCAGAGCCTGGAAGAGGTGACTGCCGGAATCTCTCTCTACCGGCCGGGCCCTATGCAGTTTATCGGGGACTATATCCGGGGCAAGGAGAATCAGGCCAGCATTCACTATATTACGCCGGAGCTGGAGCATATCCTGAAGCCGACCTACGGCTGTATCGTCTACCAGGAGCAGGTCATGCAGATCGTCCGCGACTTGGCAGGCTTCTCTCTGGGCGAAGCAGATAATGTCCGCCGGGCCATGGCCAAGAAGCATATGGATGAGATGGTAAAGATCCGGGATACCTTTGTTCACGGAAGAGAGGATCCGGACCATCCGGACAGATCCATACCGGGCTGTGTGAAAAACGGCATCTCGGAAGAGGCAGCCAACAAGATCTTCGACCAGATGCTGGATTTCGCCTCCTATGCCTTCAACAAGTCCCATGCGGCCTGCTATGCCGTGGTGGCCTACCAGACAGCCTATTGTAAGCATTATTATCCGGCCGAATTCATGGCGGCCCTGATGACTTCCTTTGTCGACCGGACCGACAAGATCTCCCAGTATATCTCGGTCTGCCGGGACATGGGAATCGAGGTCCTTTCGCCCAATGTCAATACCGGGACCGGAAAGTTCTCTGCAGCGGACAATAAGATCCGCTACGGCCTCTATGCGGTCAAGGGTCTGGGCGTCCCGGCCGTGGATGCCATCCTTCTGGAACGGATGGAAAAGGGGCCCTATGTCTCTCTATATAATTTCATCGAACGGATGATGAAAAAGGAAGAGGGCAAGGTCAATAAGAGAGCTATTGAAAACCTGATCAAGGCAGGAGCCCTGGACGGACTGGCCGAAAACCGCCGTCAGATGATGATGGCCTACCCGAAGATCGTGGATGATATCTCATCCTCCATGAAGCATTCGGGGAAGCAGGAAATTGAAGGCCAGATGAATCTCTTTGACATCATTCCGAAGGAAGAGAAGGAGGCCATCCGAAAGCAGGAGCAGAAGAAGGCCGAGGAAGAGATGCCCGATGTGCCGGAATTCGACCGGTCGGACCTTCTCCAGAATGAAAAGGAAGTCTTAGGCATCTATGTCAGCGGCCATCCCCTGGATACGGACATGGAGCAGATGAAGAAGCTTGTCACAGCCCATTCTTATGATTTCCGAAGAGAAGAGGGCCAGGAGGACAAGGATCTGATTCTACATGACGGCCAGTATGTGACGATCGGCGGCATGGTGACGGAAATAAAGACCATCACGACAAAGAAGGGCCAGCTCATGGGTTTTATCACCATCGAGGATCTGGCCGGAAGCGTGGAGGTTACCCTCTTTCCTCGAATTTTTGAAAAGTGGCGCTATCTTCTGGAAAAGGACCGGAAGGTCTACATTTACGGAAAGGTCTCTACCAAGGAGGATGCAGACTCCCAGCTTCTGGCCGAGGAGCTCCGCGGCTTTGACGAGATGCCCATCCAGGTCTGGATCCGTTTTGATCATGCCGGGGACTATCAGGCAGCCAGGGACTACATCCTGGATCTCCCGACCGATCCGGAGGGAGAGGACCGGCTGATTCTCTATCTGGCTGATCAGCCCAAGGGAAAAAATATCCAGATTTTACGCGGCCGGTACCGTTTCCGGACAAATGCGGAGCTTTTGGCAGATCTGAAGGCCCGTTTCGGAGAAAATAATGTAAAAAGCGTGGAAAAGCTTGTTGAATTTGGCCGGAAAGGGTATTAGAATGATATCCGAATGAATTTTAGCAAATATGTATATATCTGATAGGTAATTGATTGGAGGATATTATGGCAGATAAGATCAAGCGTATCGGTGTCCTGACCAGCGGCGGAGATGCTCCCGGAATGAATGCTGCAATTCGTGCAGTTGTTCGTCAGGGCCTTGCAAAGGGACTGGAAGTTTATGGTATTCACAGAGGATATGCCGGTCTTCTGGCTGAGGAAATGGCTCCCATGGATCAGCACAGTGTATCCGATATTATTTCCCGAGGCGGTACCATTCTTCAGACTGCCCGCTGCCTGGAGTTCCTTCAGGAAGAATATCAGCAGAAGGCAGCCGATATCTGCCGTAAGCACGGACTGGACGCTGTTGTCGTCATCGGCGGCGACGGTTCCTACAAGGGCGCAAGAAACTTAAAGAATCACGATATCAACACGATTTCCATGCCGGGTACCATCGATCTCGATGTCGCATCCACTGAATACACCATCGGCTTTGATACCGCAGTCAACACAGCAATGGAAGCCATTGATAAGATTCGTGATACTTCCACCTCTCATGAGAGATGCTCCATCGTCGAGGTTATGGGACGCGGTGCCGGTTATATCGCTCTCTGGTGCGGCATTGCAAACGGTGCCGAGGATGTACTTCTTCCCGAGCGTTATGACTACGATGAGCAGAAGATCGTCAACCACATTATCGAAGGCCGTAAGAAGGGCAAGCAGCATCATCTGATCATCAATGCCGAGGGCATCGGACATTCTTCTTCCATGGCAAAGCGGATCGAGGCAGCAACCGGTATCGAGACCAGAGCCACCATTCTCGGTCATATGCAGCGCGGCGGTTCTCCGACAGCCCGTGACCGTGTCTATGCTTCCACCATGGGCGCTATGGCAGTTGACCTTCTCCTTGCAGGCAAGCATCAGAGAGTCATCGGCTACCGTCATGGCGAATATGTGGATACCGATCTGGATGAGGCACTTGCAATGCAGAAGCAGATGGATGAATATCAGGTAGGCATCTGCAAGACTCTTGCTAATATCTGAGTAATTCAGGCTGATAAGAGATTTTCGGCCAGGAGCTTAATCTGAAGCGTTACTGTCTTCAGACATAGCCGTTTGCGGTAGAACTTAAGAAAATAAGAAAAGGGCTGTGACAACGTTTCGTTTCACAGCCCTTTTTTAGGGACAAATATGATTACAAGCCTTAATAATGCCCGGGTCCGGGAGATTATCCAGCTGGAAAAGAAGAAAAAATACCGTTATGAGACAAAAACCTTTGTCTCCGAGGGAATCCGCATGGTTTTAGAGACTCCGGGATCACTTCTTCGTGAGCTCTATATTTCCGAATCCTTCTACCGGGATCCGGAGAAGATGGAAAAAGTGGCGGAGTATTTTTTCAATAAACCCAACCTGGCTCCGGCCGTCCGTGAGGATCTGGCGGAACTTTTAAGTCAGGACCGTGTTCAGATGGATTCCTGCAGCCTCTTTCTGGTTTCCGATGAAGTCATGAGAAAAATGGCGGATACCGAGCATCCCCAGGGTATTCTTTCGGTGACAGCCATGCCGGCCTATTCCATGGAGAATCTTCTCTCGGCAGAAAAGAATCCGCTTTTCCTTCTTCCCGAGGATATACAGGACCCGGGAAATCTGGGAACTATGTTTCGGACGGCAGAGGGAGCCGATGCCACAGGACTGATCCTGGGACCCGGCTGTACGGATCCCTTTCAGCCCAAGGTTGTGCGTTCCACCATGGGAAGCCTCTTTCGCATGCCTTTTATCCAGGTTCGGGAGGAGGACTGGTATCCTCTGCTTTCCGACCTGAAGAAGCGGGGCATCCGTCTTTATGCCGCCTGGCTTCCGGGAAGCGTTTCCTATGACGAAGCCGATTATACGGGCCCGACTGCTTTTCTGATCGGAAACGAGGGAAAGGGTCTGAAAAAGGAGACGGCAGAGGCCGCGGACCAGAGAATCCGTATTCCCATGGGAGGAAGGCTGGAATCACTGAATGCGGCCATGTCGGCAGGCATTCTTATGTACGAAGCCAGCCGGCAGAGGAGACAGAAATCATGAGAATTTGGTTTAAGGAATGGAAAGACAATCATATGGTCAGGGATCTGACGGTTGATATCGGCGGCGATGATACCCGGACCCATAAGATTTTTCAGGCCGTCGATCAGATGTGCCTGGAATTTGATCTGGCTCATCCCATCTGGCTGGACCAGAACATCCGGGAATTCCAGAAGCGGAGCAGGACCCGCTTCACGGCGGACTGCTTCCAGGACGAAATTGATTTTGACTATCTGGAGATTCAGGTCCTGGAAGAAGATTGGTAAGGAGGTTTTTCTTTTGAATGTACAGGAATATATGAGCGAAGGGGTGGATTCCTGGAAGTCATTTATGCTTTTATATAATTCGGCCCTGAAGGAAATGGGAACCAGAATCGAAATTCTGAATGATGAATTTCAGCATATTCATCAGTACAATCCCATTGAATACGTGAAAAAGAGGGTCAAGCAGCCGGAGAGCATTGTAAAGAAGCTCCGGCGCTACGGCTATGAGTCGACCATCGAGAACATGGTCAAGTATATCAATGATGTGGCGGGCATTCGCATTGTCTGCTCCTTCACCTCCGATATCTACCGGCTGGCGGAAATGATCCGGAGCCAGAATGATATCACGGTCCTTTCAATCAAGGATTATATCAGGAATCCCAAGCCCAGCGGCTACAAGAGCTATCACATGATCGTGACCATCCCGATCTTCCTTTCCGACCGGGTCGTCGATACCAAGGTTGAGATCCAGATCCGGACTCTGGCCATGGATTTCTGGGCTTCTCTCGAGCATAAGATTTATTATAAATTCGAGGGCAATGCACCGGACTATATCAGCCGGGACTTAAGAGAATGCGCCAATATTGTTTCCATGCTGGATGCCAAGATGCTTTCACTCAACGAGGCCATTCTCGAAGCCAAAAGAAAGCAGGGCGATCCGGTGCCGGAGGCCTGGGAGCCTTCCGGAAAGCCGCCGGTCGAGGAAAACGAGCTGACCCTTCTCCATGAATTCGACCGGTCCAGACAGAAAAAGGATGACCGGTAAATCCTGTGAGATCCGGGCCGGGAAATCCATAAAAAGAAAACCTTCTTTCCTGTCCGGAACAGGAAAATACCGGCCCGGAAAGAAGAGATGGAAAATTAATCGGGGTCAGTCCCTTGCACATTAAAATTGTTCGTGTTAGAATACAATGTGTGTATACAAAAAACGGCTAACATACAAAGATTAGGCTAAGACAAGATGCAGAACAGGGAGAATGAAATAACATATCGTGTTCCGGCCAAGATCAACCTCTTCCTCGATATCACGGGAAGACGGGAGGACGGCTATCATCTGGTGAAGATGCTGATGCAGACCGTTTCCCTCTATGACAGGGTGACAGTCAGAAGATCTCAGGACAGGGATTCCATGACCTGTTCAAATCCCGATCTTTCCACAGATGAGTCCAACCTCTGCCGGAAGGCTCTTCAGGCCATGAAGGATCATTTCAATCTGGATCATTTCTATCAGATCCATCTGGACAAATCGATACCGATGGCAGCAGGCCTTGCAGGCGGCTCGGCGGATGCGGCAGCAGTCATCCGCTGCCTGGAAAAGCTGGAAAACCTGGAGACTTCAGACCGAGAGCTCGAAGAGCTTGCTGTCGGTCTGGGAGCCGATATTCCCTATTGCCTCCATGGAGGCAGTATGCTGTCCGAGGGCATCGGAGAGATTCTGACACCGATCGAGGGAATTCCTCTGAATGAAGCAGTGCTTCTGATCAAGCCGCCCATTGATGTCTCTACCAGAGATGTCTACAGAGCCTACGATTCCTGCAGAGAGATCCGTCATCCGGATACGGAATTCCTTTTAAACAAGGCAGAGGCCGGCAGTATGCAGTCCTTTGCCCAGCACATGGGAAATGTTCTGGAAGAGGTGACGGCACCCCGTCATCCTGTGATTTCCGAGCTGGAAAAGGCCCTCCGGAAAGAGGGTGCCTATGGAGCCATGATGAGCGGCAGCGGTCCGACCGTATTTGGACTTTTCACATCGGAAGAGAAGATGCGCGCTGCAGAAGAAACTATGAAAAGCCGGTATCCGGGATATGAAATCTTCGGTTTACGTTTCACCGGCAGGACCTGGTAATAAGGAGAAAATAAAATGACTGATGACCTGACACTGAATATGGATGCCTTCCTTCCTCTGAGGGACGTGGTTTTCCACACTTTGAGGGATGCAATTCTGAAAGGAGAACTGAAACCGGGCGAACGTCTCATGGAGATGCATCTGGCTGAGAAGCTGGGTGTCAGCCGGACCCCGATTCGTGAGGCCATCCGTATGTTGGAGCAGGAGGGCCTGGCCATCACCATTCCCAGAAAGGGAGCTCAGGTGGCAGGAATGACAGAGAAGGATCTGGAGGATGTCCTGGAGATTCGGGATGCCCTGGATGAGCTTTCGGTTGCAAGAGCCTGCGAGAAGATCAACGAAAAGAGCAGCCAGGAGCTGGAAAAGGCCATGGACGAATTCGAGATCGCCGTCAAGGAAAATGATGTGCGTAAGATCGTCGAGACCGATGAGCATTTTCACGATGTGATCTATAAGATCACCGAAAATCCCAAGCTTGTAAACATCGTTTCCAACCTGAGAGAGCAGATGTACCGCTACCGTTATGAATATGTCAAGGACAATGCGGATTATCAGACTCTGGTTTCCGAGCATGAGAAGATCCTGGAAGGACTGAAAAGGCGCGACAAGGATTATGTCAAGCAGATCATGCACATCCATCTGGAGAATCAGATGAAGGGTGTCCGGACGGCCATCCGGAACCAGAACCAGGGCAAGGAGAAGTAAAACCGCCGGTTAAGAGGAAGTCTTTGAAGAGACTCCCTGAAAAATCAGCTTGGAAAGACCTTAAAAAGATCCGGATCCAAAACAGAATAGTGTAAAAATAAGGACCTGTGAAATCACAGGTCCTTATTTTTTCTAGATTTTATTGGCTTTGTCAGAGCTCTGCATTTTCAGATATCTCTTTCAAAGTACTGTCTTCGGTTCTCGGTCCGGGTCTTATTTCTTCTTACCCTTGCCGGATTCACTCTTGGTCTCTTCCTTCATGGAGTTGTAACGGTCCATAAGCTTGGCACGGAAGCCTTTTTTCTTCTTGGGTGTGTGCTCAATCTTGCCGTGGAGTCCGCGGACGCTGTTGATGTAAAGCCCGCTGACCGAAGCCTTGACTTCCTTCTTGACCGGGATGTCATCGTAGATCTCATTAGCTGCGATCATGGTCATGACCTTGGGGCCGACCTTGACCTTGACAACGGGAACCTTGGCTCTTTTTCCGTACCAGGGTGTGCTTTCGATGATATTTTCCGGAAGACCGGAATCCTTCAGCTTAACCATTTTCTTGTCAATGATCAGCATGCTGACGGTCTGCGCGGCTGCCTGAATCTGAGATTCCTGCTCATCTCTCTTCTTCTCGGCCCTCTTTCCGAAGAAATAGAGGAAGATGGTAAATGCGACCAGAGCGGCCGTAATAATTAACAAAACGATTAAAAATGTTGGCATGATACCCTCCAATGTATTAAAAAGTCAAAAAATATGATAACAAAAGCAGGCTCCTATTTCAATGAATATCAAAAGAGAATTTTGACGGAATCACGGATATGGTTTATATTTATCAGGTTGAACACCTGACAGCTCTGATATGGAAAAATGCCTCTGCCCTTAAGAAACTGAAACAGAAACAGGAGTGAATCCAAAACAGATTCAAAACAGATCCAAAACAGATCAGAGCGGATACCTTTAGGAGATTGTTTTATGAGAGGAAAGAAATTTGCAGCCCTGGCACTCTGCCTGGCTGCCGGTCTGTCTCTGCTTTCCTGCGGGAAGCCGAAGACCAGCATGGACATTAAATACAAGGCCTCGGACTATGTCACCCTGGATAAGAATTACAAGAATCTGAAGGTGACGATTTCCGGCGATTACACGACGGAGTCTGCCCTCCAGCAGATGCTGGACAAAGCCGGATCCTATGTCAAGGATGAAAGTCAGACCACAGTCGCAGAGGACTCCATCGTCAACGTGGACTATGTCGGAAAGCTGGACGGAACGGCCTTTGACGGCGGTACGGCAACGGACCAGAACATCGATGTCAAGAATAACTGTGCGGCCGGCAGCGGCTCGGCCTACATCGACGGCTTCACTTCCGGCCTGGTCGGCGCCAAGGTTGGCTCCACGGTCGACTGCCCGGTGACCTTCCCCGAGAACTATTCCAGCACGAATCTGGCAGGAAAGGCCGTTGTCTTCACCTTTACGGTCAACTATATCTGTAAGAAGGTGGACATCAACAGTCTGACCGATGACTTTGTGAAGGAAAAGTTCAATCTGGATTCAGTTGATGCGCTGAAGGAAAGCGCCAAGAGCCAGGCGGAATCCAATAAGCAGAGTGACACCAGAACAGCAGTCACCGAGAAGCTGGTCAAGGATTCCAAGATCAAGTATCCGAAAAATCTTCTTTCCATGCGGCTGAAGGAATACGAGGACCGCTTCACGAAACAGTATGCATCGGGTTCCACTCTGAAGGACTATCTCAAGAAAAATTACAATATCACCGTGGACGAGTTTGAGTCCCAGATCAAGTCCACCCTGAAGGAAAATCTGAATACGGAGCTGGTCTTAGAGGCCGTGGCCGATAAAGAGGGCATTAAGCTTGACAAGAAGGGCTACAAGGAATATATAGATAACCTCATGAAGAACAACAGCCTTTCCAGCAAGGATGACCTCTACAAGCTGGTTGCACCGGATTCCAAGTCCGGAGAAGCCTATCTTAAGAAGATGTATGTCGATCAGAAGGCCTGTGATTTCTGCGTGAAACATGCTACGGTTTCGGTTGAGTAGAGTCCGGGAAAGGATCCGGAAGGCTCCGAAAGTCCGGGCAGATTTTTGAAAAGCCGGAAAGCTTCGGAAAAGCTTGGAAAAGCCATTTACAATACCCTTGTAAGTACATTTTGAATTGTGATATAATCGTATCGATTTCTGTTCGGAGCGGTTTGTCCTCCGAACCAAAGCTGTTAATTATTCCGATATGACGCCGGGACCATCCGGGCGCCGATGCGAGAGAAGGGAGAATCATCATGAAGCATGTGAAGACCTTAAACACCAAGAGACTTCAGAACACTGTTAAGACCGGCGGATGCGGCGAGTGCCAGACTTCCTGTCAGTCAGCCTGCAAAACCAGCTGCACAGTTGGCAACCAGAGCTGCGAGCATAAGAATTAATTGACCTCTTGGTCAATGTGAATGAAAAGGGCCGCACGGCTGGTGCGGCCCTTTTTCCATGAAGCAAAAAACGTTAGAAGGGAATTTTGTACCATTGATTCATCAGTACAAAAACAATGGATATAACATCGTCATGGATATCGACAGCGGTGCCATTCACGTCGTCGATGACCTGACCTATGATCTGATCGCTCTTTACAGTGATCACAAAAAGAGCGAGATCGCAGATCTCCTTCAGGACAAGTATCCTGAAGTCTCCAAGGAGGATATCTTCGAAGCCTATGACGAGGTCAGCGGGCTGGTAGACGAGGGTACCCTTTTCACCCATGATACCTACAAGGATAAGATTCAGGACTTTACCAAGCGGCCCAATGTGGTCAAGGCACTCTGCCTTCACATTGCCCATGACTGCAACCTCTCCTGCAAGTACTGCTTTGCAGAGGAGGGTATGTACCACGGCAAGAAGGCCGAGCTCATGTCTTATGAGGTCGGAAAACAGGCCCTGGATTTCCTGATCGCAAATTCCGGAAACCGGCGGAATCTGGAGGTCGACTTCTTCGGCGGCGAACCCACCATGAACTGGGATGTCGTCAAGCGTCTGGTGGAGTACGGACGCTCCCAGGAAGAGGCCCACAACAAGAAATTCCGCTTTACTCTGACCACCAACGGACTTCTCTTAAATGATGAGATCATGGACTTCTGCAATAAGGAGATGGGAAATGTAGTGCTTTCCATCGACGGCCGTAAGGAAGTCAATGACAGAATGCGCCCGACCCGGAACGGCAAGAGCGCCTATGACATCATTCTTCCCAAGTTCAAGAAGTTCGCCGAGTCCAGACATCAGGAAAAGTACTATGTCCGCGGAACCTACACCCACTACAACCTGGACTTCTCCAAAGATGTCCTGGCACTGGCGGACCAGGGCTTCAAGCAGATCTCAGTCGAGCCCGTTGTGGCTCCTCCGGATGCGCCCTATGCTCTGACCGAAGAGGATGTCCCGGTTCTTCTGGAAGAATATGACAAGCTGGCCAAGGAAATGGTCAAGCGCTATAAGACCGATAAGGAATTCAATTTCTTCCATTTCATGATCGATCTCGAGGGCGGCCCCTGTGTTTACAAGCGGCTGTCCGGCTGCGGCTCGGGAACCGAATATCTAGCCGTTACACCGACCGGAGACCTCTATCCCTGCCATCAGTTCGTCGGAGACACCAAATTCCTCATGGGCAATGTCTGGGAAGGCGTCAAGGCGGATGCCCTGCGCGATGAATTCAAGTGCTGCAATGTCTATGCCAAGCCGGCCTGCCGGGACTGCTTCGCCCGCTTCTACTGCAGCGGCGGCTGCCAGGCCAATGCCTATAACTTTACCGGTGATATCAAGGGTCAGTACAAGATCGGCTGTGAGCTTCAGAGAAAGCGGATCGAGTGCGCCATTATGATCAAGGCCGCAGAGGCTGATATTGATGCAAGAGAAGAAACGGGGGAGGAAAAGTAAGTTATGAAACGCATGAAAAAGAGGACCGGCATCCTGGCCATTGCCATCATCGCCGCAATCATAGTCTTCCTGGGATGGTATTCCTTCGGCGTGATCAAGAATACGATCAAGGGAAACAAGAAGGGCCTGAAGCTTGGCCTGGATCTGGCCGGCGGTGTCTCCATCACCTATCAGGCCGACAAGGCACATCCCAGCAAGCAGGATATGGAGGATACCATTCAGAAGCTCCAGTCCCGAATCGAGAACGATCTTTCGGACAAGGCTTCTACGACAGAGGCAAATGTATACCAGGTCGGGGATAACCGGATCACAGTCGAAATTCCCGGTGTCACAGATGCCAATGCCATCCTCGAGGAGCTGGGAACTCCCGGTAACCTCTACTTTATCAAGCAGACCGATTCCAGCGGAAATGAAAACTACAGCTATGATCAGTCGTCCGGCGAGTACAAGCTGGCCGACGGCAAGACCATCGAGACCCTGGAATCCGACGGCGATATCGTCCTGACCGGCACCGAGGTCAAGACCGCCAAGGCCGGCTATACCCAGGACAGCACCACCGGAAATCAGAGCCCCATCGTTGAGGTCACTCTGAACAAGAAGGGCGCCAAGGCCTTCGGCGATGCAACCACCGAAGCCTACAAGAACGGCCAGTCCATCGGTATCTACTACGACGGCCGCTTCGTATCGGTTCCGACCGTACAGTCCGCCATCACCGACGGCAACTGCCAGATCACCGGTATGTCCTCAATCGATGAGGCCAATAAGCTGGCTTCCTATATCCGAATCGGCGGTCTGAAGATCAACCTGAAGGAGGTTCAGTCCCAGGTTGTATCTGCCCAGCTGGGCGGAAACGCTCTGAAGACCTCTCTTCTGGCAGCGGCAATCGGTATCCTGATCATCTTCATTTTCATGATCAGCGCCTACCGGATCCTGGGTGTCTCCGCATCGATTGCCCTTATGCTCTATACAGAGCTGATTATCGGAATCCTGGATCAGTTCGGCATCACTCTGACTCTTCCCGGTATCGCCGGAATCATCCTGTCCATCGGTATGGCCGTGGATGCAAACTCTATTATTTTCGCCCGTATCAAAGAAGAAATCGGACTGGAACATACGGTGGCATCTGCCATTGAGGCCGGATTCCATAAGGCCTTATCCGCAATCATCGACGGAAACGTGACGACTCTTATCGCGGCAGCCGTTCTCGGCCTGATCGGAACCGGTACGGTCCGCGGCTTCGCCGTTACCCTGGCCATCGGTGTTATTCTTTCCCTGTTTACGGCATTCTTTGTTTCCCGTACCCTGGTCCGCGCCTTCTATGCGGTCGGTGTCCGGACCGAGAAATTCTATGGCAAGAAGCTTGAGAAGCCGAACATGAAATTTATTGAGAGACGGGGTATCTTCTTCACCATCTCTCTGGCAGTCATTATCGCAGGCTTCGTCGGCATGGGTGTCTACAAGGCCAGAACCAATAAGGCCTTAAATTACAGCCTTGAATTCTCCGGCGGTACATCGACGACCATCGCAACCAGTAAGCAGTACACCCTTTCCAAGGCAGAGAAGGAAATCGTTCCTCTCTTTGAAAAGGTTACCGGAGATACGGACGTACAGGCAACGGTTGTAAATTCGGACAAGGCCGTGATCATCAAGACCCGGACCCTGACCCTGAAGGAAAGAGAAGCTGTCAATGCTTCCCTGAAGAAGAACCTGGGCGTCAAGGAATCCTCAATCGAGAGTGAGAATATTTCCTCGACTATTTCCGGCGAGATGCGGAGGACCTCCGTCATTGCGGTCATCGTTGCCGTACTTCTGATGCTGGTCTACATCTGGTTCCGTTTCCGGGATATCCGCTTCGGTTCTGCAGCCGTCATCGCCCTGGCCCACGATGTCCTGGTCACCCTGGCTGTCTATGCCCTGGCAAGACTGAGCGTAGGCTCTACATTTATCGCATGTATCCTGACCATTATCGGATATTCGATCAACGATACCATCGTTATCTTCGACCGAATCCGTGAGAATCTGAAGAATCTGCCCAGGGAAAAGCAGAACAGGGAGACTCTGAAGGAACTGTCCGACCGGTCCATCACAGAGACCCTGACCCGGTCCCTGTCGACCTCCTTCACCACGGTTGTCATGGTTATCATGCTTGAGATCCTGGGCGTCTCCGCCATCCGTGCTTTCGCCTTCCCGCTTATGGTCGGCGTCATCAGCGGTACCTATTCCTCCATCTGCATTGCAACAGAGCTCTGGTACATGATGCGGATCGGAAAAAAGACCGCAGGCACTGCCAAGGGTAAGAAGGCAAAGAAGACAAAATAAAATTCAGATCAAAAATTCAGATCATTCGATCATGAAATTATAAAAGGCAGGACACAGGAAATACTGCGTCCTGTCTTTCTTTATGCTGAATTCTGTGAAAAATGTGAAAAGACTGCTATCATAAAGGAAAACAGACTGAAAAGACATCAGATTACAAGAAAACAGCTTACAGAGAAAACAGATTTCAGGAGAAAGCTTATTCTACCAGAAAGGGGCAGAGTCATGAATATTGGAATACTCGGAGCCGGAAATATCGCGGCCGGCATGGCCGAAACCATCCGGCAGATGCATCTAAGGGGCGAGGATGTGGATCTCTATGCGGTCGCATCCAGAGATGCCGGCAAGGCCCAGGCCTTTGCCGCCCGTTTTCAGATTCACAAGGCCTATGGCGGCTATGAAAACATGCTGAAGGACAGCGGCCTGGATCTGGTCTATATTGCAACGCCGCATTCCCACCACTATGAGCACATGCTGCTCTGCCTGAAATACAATAAGGCCATTCTCTGCGAGAAGTCCTTTACGGCAAATGCAGACCAGGCCAGAAGAATTCTGACCCTGTCCAAGCTGAAGAACGTTCCGGTAACAGAGGCTATCTGGACCCGCTACATGCCCATGCGTAAGACCATAAAGGAAATCATCGACAAGGGTATGATCGGAGAGCCGAGGACCCTGACTGCCAATCTCTCCTACAATATCTGGCAGAATACCCGGATCCGGACACCGGAGCTGGCCGGCGGCGCCCTTCTGGATGTGGGAGTCTATGTCCTGAATTTTGCCGATATGTGCTTCGGCCAGCCCGGCCAGGTACAGGCTGAGGCCGTGATCGGAGAGACCGGTGTTGATGAGAGTGACAGCATCACCCTCCGCTATCCGGATGGAAAGATGGCCGTCCTGGTCTGCGGTACCCGGGCCATTTCCGACCGCCAGGGCATTATCTACGGGGATGAAGGCTATCTCGTTGTGGATAACATCAATAATCCTCTGCAGGCAAGTGTATATGACCTGTCCCGCCATGTTTACAAAACATTCGATGCGCCGGAACAGATCTCCGGCCTGGAATATGAAGTCCGGGAAATTGCGCAGGCTCTGGAAGAGGGCGATCTCGAGTGTAAATCCATGCCTCACAGGGATACCATCCGGATCATGGAACTTATGGATAATATCCGCATGCAGACCGGTGTACAATTTCCCTTTGAAAAAGTATACTGAATGTCATAAGCTTAAAAGAAAGAAAAAAGAAGAAAGAAGAAAGAGAGGTACTGTCATGTATACATTTGATGATATCAAGCAGGAAGATCCCGAGATTGCTGACGCTATCCGCAAGGAATATGACCGTCAGTCCAGTCATATCGAGCTGATCGCATCGGAGAACTGGGTCAGCCCGGCCGTCATGTCGGCCATGGGTTCTATCCTGACCAATAAATATGCCGAGGGCTATCCCGGAAAGCGTTATTACGGCGGCTGCGAGGATGTGGACATCGTTGAGAACCTGGCCCGCGAGCGTGCCAGGGAGCTTTTCGGCTGCGAATATGTCAATGTCCAGCCCCATTCCG
>JAQYBF010000073.1 GCA_029338875.1 Lachnospiraceae bacterium | reverse complement strand
CCCGCAGGAGGAAATAAGAATGGCAGACAATGAAACTACTTATAAGAGACGCCAGTTTTTATCTGCGCAGATCGATTTAAGTAAATTTAATAAAAAGAATTTTGAAAAGGCGACAGACGAGGAAAAGAAACAGCAGGATGTGATGGGAGAGTCTTCCACCTTCCTGAAGGATGGAATGAGACGGCTCAGAAAGAACCATATGGCAATGGCTTCCATCATCGTCCTTGCAATCCTGATCGTTGCGATTATTGTAATCCCCATGATCGTTCCCTATTCCTACAGCGACATGGTTACACTGGACGGACGGCGGGACGGTACAGCCGTAAACCTTGCACCAATGCGGTATTCCACCAGAGAACTCCAGTATATGAAGGAAACGGGAAAGAACCTCTTCCCTCATATCCTCGGAACGGATTCCCTGGGCCGTGACTACTTCATCCGTGTTGTCTATGGAACCAGAGTCAGCCTTTCCGTCGGTATTGTTTCTGCAATCATGGTTCTGATTATCGGTGTTATCTACGGAACGATCTCCGGATATTTCGGCGGCAAGGTCGATCTGGTCATGATGCGTATCGTCGATATCATCTATTCCCTTCCAGACATGCTGATCATCATTCTTCTGTCTGTCGTACTAAATGCCCGGCTGGCACCGCTGATCAAAGGAACAGTCTTTGCAAAACTCGGAGGCAACATGCTGGCCATGTTTATTGTCTTCGCCCTCCTCTACTGGGTCGGTATGGCAAGACTGGTCAGAGGCCAGATCCTTTCCATCAAGAACAATGAGTACATCCTGGCCGCCAAGGCCATTGGTACACCGAGCGGTACCATCATGCGCAAGCATATCGTTCCGAATGTACTTTCCATTATCATTATCACAACTGCGCTGCAGGTACCGAGTGCCATCTTTACCGAGAGCTACCTGTCCTTCCTTGGACTTGGTGTCAGCCTCCCGATGACTTCCCTTGGCTCTCTGGCAAATGAAGCCCGTCAGACCATTTCCTCAGCTCCCTACCGTTTGATGGTTCCGGCTCTGGTTATCGTTCTGATCGTTCTTGCTCTGAATCTGATTGGCGACGGTCTTCGTGACGCATTCGATTCAAAGCTGAATTAAGGAGGAAGTCATGGCTGAAGAAAATACAACACTACTGGAGGTCAATGACCTTCATACCAGTTTCTTTACCGATGCCGGTGAAGTCAAGGCAGTCAACGGTGTCAGCTTCTCTCTGGAGAAGGGAAAGACCCTGGGTATCGTCGGAGAGTCCGGTTCCGGTAAGTCCGTAACCGCATATTCCATCATGCAGATCCTTGCCGAGACCGGGCGGGTTGTAGGCGGATCCATTAAATACAAGGGCGATGACATCACCAAGTGGGATGAGAAGAAGCTTGAGAAGTTCCGTGGAGAGAAGGTTTCCATTATCTTCCAGGACCCCATGACTTCTCTGAACCCTGTATTCACCATTGGCTATCAGCTGAAGGAGGCTATCCTTCTTCATACAGATAAAAATAAAGAAGAGGCCGAGAAGAGAGCCATTGAAATGCTGACTCTGGTTGGAGTCAATGAGCCGGAAAGCCGTCTCAAGCAGTATCCTTTCGAGCTGTCCGGAGGAATGCGGCAGCGTGTCATGATCGCTATGGCGCTCTGCTGTGAGCCGGATGTTCTGATCGCCGATGAGCCTACCACAGCTTTGGATGTTACCATCCAGGCACAGATTCTTGAACTGATGCAGGATCTGCAGAAGAAGCTCGGCATGGCAATTATTATGGTTACCCATGATCTGGGTGTCATCGCCTCCATGTGCGATGAGATCCTGGTTATGTACGGCGGCCGTGTCTGTGAGCGTGGTACCGCAGATGATATCTTCTATCGTCCGGCTCACGAATATACCAAGGGCCTGCTTCGTTCCATTCCGACCAAGGAAAATATGAATCAGCGGCTGGTTCCGATCGGAGGTACTCCGATTAACCTTCTGAACATGCCCAAGGGCTGTGCATTCTGCCCCCGGTGCGAGAATGCCATGAAGATCTGCCTGGAGGAAGTTCCCCAGGAGTATCAGGTAGGTGAAAATCATCGGGCAAGCTGCTGGATGAATGTAAAGGATCTCTTTATGAGTGAGGAGGCGAAGGCATGAGCGAGAATGAAAAGAAGCCGCTTCTGAAAGTAGAACATCTCAAGCAATATTTCCCGGTTTCCCAGGGCTTCCATAAGATTCCGCTGAAGGCTGTCGACGATATCTCCTTTGAGATCATGCCGGGAGAAACCCTCGGCCTGGTCGGTGAGTCCGGATGCGGAAAGACAACTGTCGGACGGTCCATTCTTCATCTTTATGAACCGACCGGAGGACGCGTTACATTTAAGGACGATGTCCTCTTCGACAGCGGCGAACAGTATGATGAAAACGGCAAGCTGATTGTCGATGCCAACGGCAAGCCAAAGCTTGGCAGGAAGGTATCCGTCAATATGCTTCCCTATCGTAAGGAAATGCAGATGGTTTTCCAGGATCCGTATTCTTCCCTGGATCCACGTATGACCGTCGAGGATATCGTCGGCGAGCCCCTGGATACCCATCACTTATATAAGACAAAGGAAGAGCGTCGGGAAAAGATCCTGAAGCTTCTGGATACGGTCGGATTAAATGCAGAGCATGCCATGCGTTATGCCCATGAGTTCTCCGGCGGCCAGAGACAGAGAATCGGTATTGCCCGTGCCCTGGCCGTAGATCCTTCCTTCATCGTCTGCGATGAGGCTGTATCTGCACTGGATGTTTCCATCCAGGCCCAGGTCCTGAACATGTTCGAGGATCTGCAGCAGAAGCTTGGCATTGCCTATCTCTTTATTTCCCACGACCTTCTGGTCGTTCAGCATATCTCCAACCGGATCGCAGTCATGTATCTGGGACGGATGATGGAAATTGCAGATTCCGATGAGCTGATGGATCACCCGATTCATCCCTATACTTTATCTCTTCTCTCGGCTATTCCGATTCCGGATCCCGAGACAGCAAGACACAGTCACCGTATTATTCTGGAAGGCGATGTACCCAGCCCTCTTCACATGCCGACCGGCTGTCCTTTCCGGACCCGCTGCAAGTATGCGACAGAGCAGTGTGCAAAGGAGATGCCGCCTCTGAAGGACAGAGGAAACGGACATCTGTGTGCATGCTGGAATAAATAAGGTCACAACTTCCTTCGATTAGGAAGTTTGACATATAACAGTTACTCTATAGTTACAGGAGGAAAACATATGAAAAAGAAATTACTCGCATTTGTTCTTGCTTCTGCTATGGTTGCCAGCCTTGGCGCTTGCGGTAATGCAGGCAGCAAGGGATCTGACAAAGCCCAGACAGAAAAAAGTACAGAAAAGAAGTCGGCATCCAAGGCAAAGCTGAATTCCGACACAAAAACCTTGTACATCAATCTGGCTTCCGAGCCTCAGCACCTGGATCCGGCTCTGAACAATACCGTTGACGGTGCCTGCCTGGCTGTAAACTCCTTCGTAGGTCTCTATACCTATGATAAGAATGACAAGCTCGTTCCTGCTATCGCAGATGGTGATCCTCAGGTATCTGATGATGGTACCGAGTGGACGATCAAGCTGAAGAAGACCAAGTGGTCCGATGGCAGTGACCTTACTGCTAAGGATTTCGTTTACAGCTGGAATCGTGCAGCATCTGAGAAGACTGCAGCAGATTATGGCTATCTCTTCGATATCGTTGCTCGTAATGACGATGGAAGTCTGAAGGTTGAGGCTCCGGATGATTACTCTCTGAAGATTACTCTGAATAATTCCTGCCCTTACTTCAACCAGCTCCTGGCATTCCCTGTCTTCGATCCGGTACCGCAGAAGGCTGTAGAAGCAGCTGACCCGGATGGATCTAATCCTGGCGCATGGGCAAATGAAGCAGGCTTCGTATCCAACGGTGCCTACACCTGTACTGCATGGACCCACGACAGCTCCATGGAATACACCAAGAACCCGAACTTCTATGACGCTGACAATGTCAAGATCGAGAAGCTGAACTTCATGCTTTCTGCTGATGATACTGCTACCTTCGCAGCTTACAACAGCGGCGACCTTGATTTCATCGACAGCATTTCTCCGGATGAAGTTCCGAATGTAAAGGATTTCTCTGATTTCTATGTAGCAGATCAGCTGGGAACCAACTACATCGGCTTTAATGTCAATGCATCCATTTTCGACGGCATGACAGAAGATCAGGCTAAGGACTTCCGTAAGGCGATTTCTCTTCTGATTGACCGTCAGTATATGGTTGATACTGTTGGTCAGACCGGTCAGGAAGTTGCAAGTTCCTTTGTTCCTTCCGCAATGCATGACGGAAACGGCAAGACCTGGTCTCAGAAGTATTATGACGGCGAGAAGACTGGTGCTTCCCAGATGAAGAAGGCAATCAAGCTTCTTGAGAGCGCTACCGGTTATAAGTTCAAGGACAATGGCGATGGTACATACACACCGTCTAAGGCAATCTCCTTTGAATTTCTGACGAACTCCGGTACATCCAATGAGAGAGCAGCACAGTTGATCCAGGATGA
>JAQYBF010000072.1 GCA_029338875.1 Lachnospiraceae bacterium | reverse complement strand
CATTCCGGTTTTCAAGGATTATATCGCCGAGCATCTGACCATGCCTTATGCTTTTGCACCTTTCCATGAGCGTCTGCAGAGAGCCGGAGCCCTGGCTGCCCTGGCTTCTGTCTATGCGGCAGAGGGAAAGATGGAGAAGGGGGAAGATCATCGGCCCAATTATCTGCGAGACTCCCAGGCGGAGCGGGAGCGGAAGAAGAATCTGAAGGAAGCTTCTGCTTCGGTAGACGATTTGCATCAAAAAGACAGATGAAGAGGCAGGAATGGAATGACGAATGCCGGGCCGAAGAGTAAGACAGAAATGATCAAAGCCAAAACAGAAGATGCACGGATAAATTCTGGATTAACAAACGAAGCTGAAGAAATCCGGATCCGACTGGCGGAAGAAAAAGATCTTCCCGACATGGCCCGGATTGAGGCCGATAATTTCTCGGAACCCTGGAGTCTGAAGGGATTTCAGGATGCCTTGAATCTTCCCGAGACCGCCCGGCTTTTTACGGCAGTGGATGAGAAGGATCATCTGCTGGGCTACCTGGTCTTATATTTTACGGACTTCGACGGCGAGCTTGAAACCGTCGCTGTTGAAAAGGGCTTCCGGGGGCATGGTATCGGAGGTGCTTTGCTTTCGGCCATGCTGGACTTCGGCCGGGAAAAGAATCTGGAGCAGATCGTTCTTGAGGTGCGGCCGTCCAACGAGCCGGCGCTTGCTCTATACAAGGACCGGGGCTTCCTGCCCTGTGGTATACGTAAGAACTTTTACAGTTTTCCCACGGAAGATGCGATTGTGATGAGCTACTCTTTCCGGAATCATCAGTAGATAAGAATTGTTTTGAGTATTGGCGGATGATGCTGAGGCCAATCACTGTCATATCAGACGATGGCTAAATTTTGTAAATATAAGAGAGGTCTACATTTCTCCATGAATCCATGGGATTTATGGGTGGCTGAAAAACGACCTCTGATGAAGCAATAGATAAGGGAAAGACAGATGTTAGATGTTTGCTTGCTTGGGACATCGGGGATGATGCCGCTGCCAGGGCGGTGGCTGACCTCCCTTATGACCCGTTACAACGGATCCAGCCTGGTCATTGACTGCGGCGAGGGAACCCAGGTCGCCATGAAGGAGTGCGGCTGGAGCCCCAAGCCCATCGATACCATCCTGATTACGCATTTTCATGCCGACCATATCAGCGGCCTGCCGGGCCTGCTTCTGACCATGGGAAATGCAGAGCGGACCGAGCCTCTGACCATGGTCGGGCCGAGGGGACTGGAGCGCGTGGTAAATTCGCTCCGTGTGGTGGCGCCGGAACTGCCCTTCGAGATCCGTTTTCAGGAGCTGTCGAAGGACGAAGAAGACTTTGAAATCAAGGGCTACAAGATTCATGCCTTCAAGGTCCGCCACAATGTGACCTGCTACGGCTACTCTCTGTCCATTCCGAGGGCCGGACGTTTTGATGTGGAGCGGGCCAAGGCTCTGGAGGTTCCGCTCAAATTCTGGAATCCCCTGCAGAAGGGCGAGACCGTGGAAGCGGACGGAATAATCTACACGCCGGACATGGTCATGGGCGAAGAGCGGAAGGGCATCAAGGTGACCTACTGCACGGATTCGCGGCCCATGGACCGGATCGTTCAGGCAGCGGCCGACTCAGATCTCTTCATCTGTGAGGGCATGTACGGCGAGCCCGATAAGTTAAAGAAAGCAAAGCAGTACCGCCATATGACCTTTTACGAGGCGGCCGAAATGGGAAAAAAGGCCGATGTCAGAGAAATGTGGCTGACGCATTTCAGCCCGTCCCTGGTTCGGCCGGAACGATATCTGAAGGCGGCGCAGAAGATTTTCCCGCGTCTGACGCTTGGAAAAGACGGACGCATGAAAGAACTGGATTTCCCGGAGGAATAAGAAATGTTAATACTTGGAATCGAAAGTTCCTGTGACGAGACGGCGGCAGCCGTTGTAAAGGACGGCCGGACCGTTCTCTCCAATGCAATTTCCACACAGATCCCCATCCATACCCTTTATGGCGGCGTGGTTCCGGAAATTGCATCCAGAAAACATATTGAACGAATCAGCCAGGTGGTTGCGGAAGGCCTGAAGGAAGCCAATGTGACCCTGGATGATATTGACGCAGTCGGTGTAACTTATGGCCCCGGCCTGGTCGGACCCCTTCTGGTCGGCACGTCCTTTGCCAAGGCCCTGGCTTTCGGCAGAGACCTGCCCCTGATCGGCGTTCATCATATCGAAGGCCATATCAGCGCCAACTATATCGAACACAAGGATCTGGAGCCGCCTTTCCTGTGCCTGGTGGTTTCCGGCGGACACACCCATCTGGTCCGGGTTCTGGATTATGGCTCTTATGAAATCCTGGGCCGAACCGTTGATGATGCGGCCGGCGAGGCCTTCGACAAGGTGGCTCGGGCCATCGGACTTGGCTATCCGGGCGGACCCAAGATCGAGAAGAAGGCCAAAGAGGGAAATCCCGATGCCATCGACTTCCCCAGGGCCAAGGTTTCCGACCATCCCTTTGATTTCAGCTTCAGCGGCCTCAAGTCTGCGGTTCTGAACTATTTGAATGGCATGCAGATGAGGGGACAGAAGGTCAACGAAGCGGATGTGGCTGCTTCCTTCCAGAAGGCGGTCGTATCTGCACTGGTGGAACACGCCATGCTGGCACTGGATACCTACGGCGGGTCTAAATTTGCCATTGCGGGCGGGGTTGCATCCAACGGGGCCTTCCGTTCGGCCATGCAGGAGGCATGTGAGAAGCGGGGCGTGGAGTTCCTGTGTCCGAGCCCCATTCTCTGCACCGACAACGGCGCCATGATCGGCGCGGCTGCCTACTACGACTTCAAGAAGGGCAGACGGGACGGATGGAATCTCAATGCTATCCCGAATCTGGCGCTGGGAGAGCGGTGATGAAATATAGTGCGATCGTGCTGGCGGCCGGCTCCGGCAAGCGGATGCATGCCGGCCTGCCCAAACAATATATGGATCTTTTGGGGAAACCCTTGATTTATTATGCGCTCGAAGCCTTTGAGAAAAGCCCGGTGGATGAGATCATTCTTGTGGTGACTCCGGGTCATATCGATTATTGCGTCAAGGAGATCGTGCACCGCTTTGGTTTTCGAAAAGTCACGAAAGTCGTAGCGGGCGGCAAAGAACGCTCGGAGTCTGTTCTCCGGGGCCTCGAATCGGCAGAGGGAGATTATGTCCTGATTCACGACGGGGCCAGACCTTTCTTAAGCCAGGAGGTCATCGGCCGTATGATGGATGCCGTTCAGAAATATAGGGCGGCCATCGCAGCGGTGCCGGAAAAGAATACGATCAAAGAGGGTGACAGTGACCACTGGGTCACCAGCACCCTGGACCGGTCCAGGCTCTGGGAGATTCAGACGCCTCAGGCCTTCGACCGGCAGTTGATCAGCGAGGCCTATCAGAGACTGCTTTCGGAAGATCCGGACTGCTCCATGGCAAGT
>JAQYBF010000071.1 GCA_029338875.1 Lachnospiraceae bacterium | reverse complement strand
CGAGCTCTATCACACCAAGATGAAGGATAAATTATTTGACATTCTTCTTCTTGCCATGATGGTACCTCAGGTAGCAACGATGATTCCCCTTTTTAAGTTAGTAAACAGCATGGGAATCATGTATACCGTATGGGCCTTCATTCTGCCGTCGATTTCGACCCCTTTCATGATTATGATGTTCCGTCAGAACTCACGTAACTTCCCTCAGGATATCATGGAAGCAGCAAGACTGGATGGACTGAACGAGTTCCAGATTTATTTCAGAATGTATGTGCCGGTTATGAAATCCACCTTTGCAGCTGCCGCAGTAATCACTTTCATGAATGCATGGAACGCTTACCTGTGGCCGAAGGTTGTTATGGGAACCAACACCGATGCATGGACCATGCCGATGCTGATTGCAAACCTGGCCGGCGGTTATACACCTGACTACGGTGTCCTGATGCTGGGCGTACTTTTCTGCTCGATTCCGACCATGATCGTCTTCTTCGTACTGCAGAAGCAGTTCGCAGAAGGAATTACCGGTGCGGTCAAGTAAGAGACAGTTCAGACTCTGTTTCACACATATTGCCTAAGATTTATAGGGACTGTGGGCTGCCTGCAGTCCCTTTTATAAAAATGAAGGAGAAACTATGAAAGAATTCCATTACGAAATTGTAAGGAATCCTGAGATCTTCGAGGAAAACCGGATGATTGCTCATTCCGATCATCTCTATTATCCCAATAAGGATGCTGCCTATGGAGATCCGACCGGCTTCCGTTTCAGCCTGAATGGGATCTGGAAATTTTCCTATGCCAAAAACGAGGCAGGTTCCATTCCCGACTTCTATAAGAAGGATTATGATGATCAGGGCTGGGATGATATCCGGGTGCCGGCTCACATTCAGATGGAAGGCTACGATAAGCCCCAATATGTAAATACGGAATTTCCCTGGGATGGCCATGAGGATATCGAGCCCGGAGAGATTCCCAGTGAATTCAATCCGACCGCTTCTTATCTCAAGGATTTTGAATTGCCGGTCAATATGAAAAAGGGACCGGTCTATATTTCCTTCCAGGGCGTAGAAAGTGGGTTCGCTCTCTGGCTGAACGGTAATTATGTCGGCTATAGCGAGGATAGCTTCACGCCCTCCGAGTTCGATCTGACGCCCTATATTCAGCCGGGAAAGAACCGTCTGGCCGTCCGTGTCTTCAAGTGGACTGCAGGAAGCTGGTGCGAGGACCAGGATATGTTTCGCTTCTCAGGAATTTTCCGGGATGTCTATCTCTATACGGTTCCCAAGGTTCATATCTATGATCTGAAAATACAGACGGAGCTGTCAGATGATTTCAAGCGGGCTGAACTGGTTATCGATATGAAGGCCAGCCAGTCCGGCGCCTATGAAATGGATCTTTTAGACCCGAATGGGGAATCGGTAATCAACGGAAACGGAACTCTGGAGAATAAAACCCATATCCGAATTCCGGTAGCCGAGCCGGCTCTCTGGAGTGCGGAATATCCGAATCTCTATGAGCTTCGGATCGAAGTACTGGACGACAAGAAAAATTTCCAGGAGGAAGTGGTGGAGAAAGTCGGCTTCCGCCGCTTTGAGCTGATTGATCATATCATGCATCTGAATGGGAAGCGGATCGTCTTCAAAGGCACCGACCGCCACGAATTCTCTTCCGAAAGCGGCCGTGTTCTGTCCGTGGAGGATATCGAAAATGATATCATTACCATGAAGCAGAACAATATCAATGCCATCCGGACCAGCCATTATCCTAACCGGACAGAGTTTTACCGGCTCTGCGATGAGTATGGAATCTATCTGATTGACGAGACCAACCTGGAGAGCCATGGAACATGGGATGTGATTGCAGAAGGAAAGCGGAGTATTGATACCGTTGTTCCGGGCAACCGTCCGGAATTTCAGGAGCTTGTTCTTGACCGGGCCCGCAGCATGTACGAAAGGGATAAGAATCATCCCAGCATTCTGATCTGGTCTCTCGGCAATGAGTCCTTCGGCGGCAGGGATATTCATGAGATGAAGGAAGCCTTCCACCGCTGGGATCCGACCCGTCTGGTTCATTATGAAGGCGTTCAGTGGGACAAGCGCTATCCGGACCTTTCGGATATCGAGTCCACCATGTATGCAAGCGTTGCAGAGATCAAGGAGTATCTGAAGGATCACAGAGACAAGCCCTATATCAACTGCGAGTATACCCACGCCATGGGAAATTCCTGCGGCGCTATGTTCAAGTATACGGATCTGACCCGAGAAGATCCTCTGTTCCAGGGCGGCTTTATCTGGGACTATATCGATCAGTCCATTACAAAGAAGGACCGCTACGGAAGAGAGTTCCAGGCCTATGGCGGCGATTTTGATGACCGGCCCTGCGACTATAGCTTCAGCGGCAACGGTATCTGTTATGGCAAGGACCGTCTGCCTTCACCCAAGATGCAGGAAGTAAAGTTCAACTATCAGAATATCCGCATTCAGGTTTAAAAAGATAGCTTTACTGTGGAAAACAATGCTCTGTTCACACCGACCTCTGACTATGACTGTGAAATCCTTCTGGAAAAGGACGGCGAATTTGAGGACGGATATCTGACTGAGGTAAATGTAGACCCCGGCGAGACAAAATCCTTTGACCTGCCTTTTGAGATCCCGACCGAAGGCGGAGAGTATGTCGTAACCGTATCCTTCCTTCTGAAGAAAGATGAGCTCTGGGCAGACCAGGGTCATGAAGTGGCCTGGGGACAGGGCGTCTTCGGCAAGGCTGCAGAAGTAAAGCATGAGGGGAAGCTTACTGTCGTACACGGATGGAAGAATCTGGGCGTCAAGGGAGAGAATTTTGAAGTCATCTTCTCCCGCCTCTTCGGAGGACTCGTTTCCTATGTCTACGGCGGAAGAGAGCTTCTAAAGACGATCCCGAAGCCGAATTTCTGGCGGGCCATGACCGAAAACGACATGGCAAACCAGCTGCCCTTCCGGGCCGGCCAGTGGAAGGCCGCTTCCATGTATGTATCACATAAATATCATCATGGAAGACGGGGAACTGACTACAAGGTAGAAGAGAAAGAAGATTCTGTAAAGGTTATCTATACCTATCATCTGGCTGCCAAGCCTGCCATGGACTGTAAGGTTTCCTATACGGTATTCCCGGACGGAGAGATCCAGGTCAGCCTGGATATGGATCCGAGCTCTGAAGTCGGTGAACTTCCGGAATTCAGCATGATGTTCGGTCTGGATTATGATCTCCATCATCTGAAGTGGTATGGAAAGGGGCCGGAGGAGACCTATGTCGACCGGCAGAATGCCAAGATCGGCATCTATGAGAATGAAGTCATGGACAACATGGCCAAGTACCTGGTTCCTCAGGAATGCGGTAACAAGATGGATGTACGGTTTGCAGAGCTTACGGATAACAGGGGAAGAGGCATCCGCTTCAACTGCAATCATCTGGAATTCTCGGCTCTGCCCTGGACACCGCAGGAAGTGGAAAATGCGACCCATCAGAATGAGCTGCCTCTTCCGGTTCGTACCTGTGTCCGTGTCGGAAAACAGATGGGCATTGCCGGAGACGATACCTGGGGCGCCTTGACACATCCGGAGTTTATGTTGGATAATAAGAAACCGATGAATATTACATTCTCCTTCCGGGGAATCTGATCTAGTGACGGAGGTTTGATATGTATCAGCAGGATATTTTCTACGAGTGCACGGTTGAGAGAAAGGTGCCTGGAAGTGTGAAGGTCATGGCCTATATTTCAGCTGTACTGGCATTCCTGAATGTCCTTATGATGCCGATCTTTCCTCCCATGCTGATCATGGCACTGCTTTTTGCTGTGCTGGCCTGGTATAACTTCCAGCACACCTCCCTGTCCTTCGATTACAGCTATACCAACGGTGAGCTGGACATTGACAAGGTCATCGGAGGAAGAAAGAGAAAGAATGTAATTACAACCAAAGAGGCCAACATTGTGGTTCTGGCTCCGACCCATACGGATCCGGTTCGGCCTTATATTGGAAAGAGCATGCCGGTTAAGGACTGCTCTTCTCATACCAAGGGAAAGAACTATTATGTCATGATCGTAAAGGATGAGCTGACCGCAACGGAAACCAAGGTCATCTTTGAACCCAGTATCGAGATCCTTGATATTCTGCAGCGAATGAACCCCTCCCGGGTGACACTGTCAGACGAGGACAAGGCCAGGGCCAGAAAGCTGAGCTGAAGTCCGGAGTATGAAAAATTATAAGGTATAGGTCAAAGAAAGAGACGAGGGAAAAACCTTCGTCTCTTTTTACATGCATTTAATTTTCATCCAGTTTCAACGGAAAAGGGACCTCCATGATCTGAGGAAAAGACGATCAGGAAGGATTGTCCGATGAATCCTCTTCATCGTTTTTTAGGTAGGAAGAAATCATCATACCGATCCGGCAGCGGACGGCATCATCGAAGTCTCTTAAGTCCAGGCCGGTTGTCCGTTTGAACTTATCGAGCCGGTAGACCAGGGTATTCCTGTGGAGATAGAGATTCCGGGCAGTTTCTGCAATGTTCAGGCCGCTGGCGAAAAAGGTCCGGATGGTATGTCTGGTTTCCTCATCGATTTCAGAGAAATCAACTCCGGGAAGAGACTCCTCCAGATAATCAATACAGGCCTGACGGGGCAGGCGGGATATCAGCTTGCCCAGGCCCAGATCTCTGAAATTATAGATCTGTTCGGAGGAGAGTAAGATACGGCCGACCTTCATGGAGAGAAGAAGGTTCTGGTAGATTTTCGGAAGCTCCGAAAGCTGATCAGATGGCCTGTCAAAGGCAATGCGGATGGTCTGCATGGCCTCTGCTGCCATGGTATCGCAGATTTCAGCAGCCGTTTTCTCCAGATCGTCCGGAGAAAAGGACTGGTCAGAAACCAGAAGAAGGACCAGATCATGATCGTTTATCTCCAGATAGAAGGTAGATGAGACCTCCGTAATTTCTCGAAGAATGGCAAGGGTATCCGGCTGGTCCCGATAGGCCTTGTCGAAGTGAAGGAGAAGAAGGCCGAAGCAGCCCTCGGTCCGGAAATGACTGCGCTCCAGAAGGGCCTCCGCCTCATCGGAGGAAAGCTCTCCAGTCAGAAGCTGACGGAGAAGATCTGTCTGTGACAGACCGGATGCCGAGGCCTTCAGGCCTTTTAATAGAAATGTAAGGCGTTTCTCCAGTTCTTCATCGGAAATTGTGTGATCGGCCAGCTGAAAGGGAATGCCTGTGATTGAACGGATTTCCTCCAATGGCTTCTCCAAAGCACCTTTACTTATATTCTCGCTGGAATTTTCTCTGATATTTTCTTCAGGATTTTTACGAACATTTTCGCCGTGGTTTATATTTTCAGACATGATGATTCCGTCCTCTGTGTGAATTCAAAAGATTTTATGTACTTATTATAACGGATTCGGGGAATCTTGTGGCCGGTATTGAAAAGAAGGAGAAAAAAGACAGCCGCAGAACCATATCAAATGATTCTGCAGCTGTCTTGTGGATTATTGAAATCTTCGGTGAATCTTCAATTGAAATCAAATCATCGAAATCAAACCATCGGAATCAAACTTCTCTCAAAATCAAAATTTGATCAAAGATCAATTAGAAAGAACTTGATCAGAATCCCTGAGGAGGAGCTTCATCCTAGTTTGTGATGGTAAGCTCGGTTTCCTTGTCGAAGAAATGAGTCTTTGTCATATCCAGAGTGAAGGTAGTCTCCTGACCCATCTTTGCAGGGGTAGAAGGATCTACACGTGCGGTCATCTGTGTGCCGCCGAAATCGAAGTAGAGATAAACCTCGGCACCGAGAAGCTCGTATACACGAATCTTGGCTGTGATTCGGTTCGGATTGTCATGCTCATCGATTGCGGCATCGTTCAGGTGCTCAGGACGGATACCCATGACAACGGTCTTTCCGATGTAGCCCTTTTCCTTCAGAACCTTGGCCTTCTCTTCAGGAACCTCAAGCTTTGCGTTCTCGATTGTTGCATATACCTTGGAGCCTTCCTCGGAAAGCTTTGCATCCAGGAAGTTCATCTGAGGAGATCCGATGAAGCCTGCTACGAAGAGATTGCAGGGAGCGTTGTAAAGAGTCTGAGGAGTATCTACCTGCTGTACAACACCGTCCTTCATAACTACGATACGGGTACCAAGGGTCATAGCCTCGGTCTGGTCATGGGTTACGTAGATGATGGTTGCGCCCAGACGGTCATGCAGACGGGAGATTTCGGTTCTCATCTGAACACGAAGCTTTGCATCAAGGTTGGAGAGCGGCTCATCCATAAGGAAGACCTTAGGATTACGAACAATGGCACGTCCCATGGCAACACGCTGTCTCTGTCCACCGGAAAGAGCCTTGGGCTTACGATCCAGATAAGGCTTCAGTCCGAGGATATCAGCTGCCTCGTCAACCTTTTTCTTGATCTCGTCCTTGGGAACCTTACGGAGCTTCAGGCCGAATGCCATGTTATCAAATACGGTCATGTGAGGATACAGAGCGTAGTTCTGGAATACCATTGCGATATCACGATCCTTGGGCTCTACATTGTTCATGACCTTGCCGTCGATCTTTAAGGTACCGGAGGTGATATCCTCAAGACCTGCGATCATACGAAGTGTGGTAGACTTACCACATCCGGACGGTCCTACGAAAATGATGAATTCCTTGTCCTTGACGTCGAGGTTGAAATCCTTAACGGCGGTAACACCGCTCGGATAAACCTTGGTTACGTTTTCAAGCTGTACACTTGCCATTTGTAAAAACCTACCCTTCTATAAAACTATAGAACACTTATTCCACGATGAAGTCTTTCAATGCATTGAGGATTTCGGCAACCTGCGTATCCTTCTGAATGACCAGCTCCAGATTCTTGGAGAGGTCCAGGGAAAAGATACCCATGATGGATTTCGCATCAATGACATAGCGGCCGGATACCAGATCGAAGTCGTTGTCAAATTTGGAAATGATATTGACGAAACTTTTCACACGGTCAATGGAATTGAGATTGATCTTTACCTTAGTCAAAACGATTCCTCCTTCCGTCAGCTTTCTTCATCAGCTATGGTCAGTATAGCCAAAGAAAATTCTGCAGACAATGTCATAACGACCAAAAATAACAAAAAACTTCCGTCAAAGTAACAAAGTCACCGGGGAAGGCTCTCGACCCTGCCTTCGCATGTGATATAATACAGTTCATGATTAAGAAGGTATGAATGGAGAGGTATGAATGGAAGCTTTGAAATATCATGGGAGGCTTAGAGCCTACCTTCTTATGCCGGTCCTGAATATCATCCTGCTTGCAGCGGTAAGCATCGGTCTGGATTTCTATAATCTGGATGCCGGAATGGTTCTCTCAGGAGTCACGGCTCTTTATACAGCTGTCGTGCTGATTCTTTTCGCCTGGGTGAAGAGAAAGCTGAACACGGAGCTGATTAATTTTGCAACCCATTACGGAACCGTTCAGAAGAAGTTTTTAAGAGATTTTCAGCTGCCCTATGCCCTGCTGGACGGAAACGGCCGCTTTATCTGGCTGAATAAGGAATTCCAGAAACTGATTCACAAGGACGGGAGCTATAATAAGAGCATTTCCACCATTTTTCCGGAAATCACGCCGGAGATCCTGTCCCATTCCGAGGATGTCAAGCAGATCATCCGCCTGGAATTTAACGGCAGAAAGTACCGGATTGAGCTCAGGAGGCTGTCTTTTGAAGAAAGCGAGCCTAAGCGAAGGGAAATGATCACAACGGAAGAACTGATTCATTCCATCAATGCGGTGCTTGTCTTCGATGAGACGGAGCTCTACCAGATCCGTCAGCTGAACTGGAACCAGCAGATGGTACCCGCTATTATCTATATCGATAACTACGAGGAAACCATTGAGGGAATGGAGGTCGTCAGGAGATCCCTTCTGACAGCCACCATCGATCAGAAGATCAGCCAGTACTTCCAGCAGTATGAGGGAATTGTCCAGAAAATCGAGAAGGATAAGTATTTTGTCATTTTCCAGCAGCGCTGTCTGCCGGATCTGGAGGAGAGCAAGTTCTCAATCCTGGAGGAGATTCGCGGTATCCATTTCGGCAATGAAAGCGATGTGACCCTGTCAATCGGTGTCGGAGTCGGCGGAACCAGCTATCCGGAGACTCTCGAATACGCCCGTGCGGCCATAAATATAGCCCTCGGCCGGGGCGGCTCCCAGGCTGTTGTCAAGGATCATCATAATGTATCCTATTACGGCCTCCATGGAAAAGAAGTGGAGAAAAACACCCGTGTCAAGGCCAGAGTCAAGGCCCAGGCCCTTCGGGAAATGATGACCACCCGGGACCGTGTGATTGTCATGGGACACAAGATCACGGACATTGATGCCTTCGGCGCCTGCCTGGGCATCTGTATCGCAGCCAGACACCTGGGCAAGGAATGCCATATCGTACTGAATACGATCACCACATCCTTACGGCCTCTGGTTGACCTGATTACCAAGGAGGATGACTGGCCTGACAATCTGATCCTTTCGACCCAGGAAGCCCTCTACGGTGTGGACGACAAGACCCTGGTTGTCGTCGTTGATACCAACCGGGCCAATTATACGGAATGCCCGGAGCTTCTGGAACGGAGCCGGAATATCGTGGTCTTCGATCATCACAGACAGGGTGACGGTCTGATCAAGAATCCGGTTCTGTCCTATATTGAGCCCTATGCATCCTCTACCTGTGAGATGATCGCAGAGATCCTTCAGTATTTTGCCGAGCGGATCGAAATCCGGCCCAAGGAAGCCGACTGCATATATGCAGGCATTCTGATTGATACCAATAACTTTATGGCCAAAACCGGCGTCCGGACCTTCGAGGCGGCTGCCTATTTAAGAAGAAACGGAGCCGATATGACACGTGTTCGGAAGATGCTCCGGGAGGATATGCATACCTATAAGGCCAGGGCAGAGGTGGTCAGGGATGCGGAGGTCTACCGCGGATCCTTTGCCATATCCATCTGCGACCCGACCGGACTGAAGAGCCCGACCATCGTTGCGGCTCAGGCAGCCAACGAGCTTCTGGATATCACAGGTATCAAGGCATCCTTTGTCCTGACTGAGTACGACAATAAGATCTATATCAGCGCCAGATCCATTGATGAGATCGATGTGCAGAGAATCATGGAAAAACTGGGAGGCGGAGGTCATCTGAACCTTGCCGGTGCCCAGATCGAAGGCGGAAATATGACAGAAGCCAGGGATCTGATCAAGAGGATCCTGGATGATGCAATCGAGAAAGGAGACATTGAATTATGAAAGTAATTCTTTTAGCAGACGTAAAAGCACTGGGGAAAAAGGGAGATATTGTCGAGGTATCTAACGGCTATGCCCGGAATGCCCTTCTTCCGAAGAAACTCGGTGTTGAGGCAACACCTGCCAATATGAATAATCTGAAGCTGAAAAAGGCACATGATGAGAAGGTGGCGGAAGAGAATCTGGAAGAGGCAAAGGCTCTGAAGGAAGAGATCGAAAAGTGGACCGTAGAAGTCAAGATTAAAACGGGCGAGGGCGGAAAGGTCTTCGGCTCGGTATCGACCAAGGAAGTTGTAGATGCCTGCGAAAAGCAGTACGGAAAGAAGATCGACAAGAAAAAGATTGTTCTGGATGTACCGATGAAGGCATTGGGTACCTACAATCTTACAGTAAAGCTTCATCCGGAGGTTCAGGCTTCGCTGAAGGTTCACGTTTCCGAGAAGTAAAGGATCAGATCAGAAGATGGATACACAGACAGATAATCGGAATGAAAATGTTCAGCTCCGGCGCATGCCAAGCTCGCCGGATGCTGAGAGGTCCGTCCTGGGTTCCATGATTATGGATAAGGAAGCCTGCAATACGGCAATGGGGCTTCTGGTCAGAGATGATTTTGACAATCAGGCCTACGGCCTGCTCTTTGAAGCCATCATAGAGCTTACCAACGAGGGAAAACCGATCGATGTGATCACCCTTCAGGACCGTCTTCAGGAAAAGGGTGCCCTTCCGGAAATTTCCAGTCCCGAATATATCACGGATATCGTAAGCTCGGTTCCCCTCTCTGTAAATATTGAAAGCTACTGCTCAATCGTCAGGGAAAAGTCCATGCTGCGGACCATGATCCGGAAGAATCAGATGATCGAGAGCGAGTGCTACAAGGCAGAGCGGCCGGCCAAGGAAATCCTGGGTGAATGGGAGGAAACCGCCTTCCAGATGGCACAGAACGAGACTGGAAATGAGGCTGTGCCCATTAAGCAGATTGTAATGTCCGCCCTGGACAAGATCCACAAGGCTTCCCAGATGGAAGGAAATGTAACAGGTATACCGACCGGCTTCACTGATCTGGACCGGCAGCTGTCTGGTCTCCAGCCGGCTGATCTGATCCTGATCGCAGCCCGTCCTTCCATGGGTAAGACGGCCCTGGCACTGAATATTGCAGAGCATGTCGCATTTAATCAGAAGCTGCCCTGCGCAATCTTTTCTCTTGAGATGCCCAGGGAGGCCCTGGTCAACCGACTTATGTCCCTGGTCTCTCATGTCGAGGCGGAGAAAATCCGTTCCGGTCAGCTTCTGGACACCGACTGGACGGAGCTGGTCAGAAGTGCTGGCGTGATCGGTGACTCCAGGCTGATTATTGACGATCAGCCGGGCATTACCGTGGCCGACCTCCAGAGTAAATGCCGGAAATACAAGATGCAGTATCCGGATCTCTCTCTGATTATGATCGACTATCTCCAGCTCATGCAGGCATCCAAGCATTCGGATTCCAGACAGCAGGAGATCTCGGAGATCTCCCGTTCTATCAAAATGATCGCCCGAGAGCTGAATGTTCCGATCATAGCATTATCTCAGCTGTCCCGGGCACCGGAACAGAGACCGGATCACCGGCCTATGCTGTCGGATCTGCGTGAATCGGGAGCAATCGAGCAGGATGCCGACGTCGTTATGTTCATCTATCGGGATGACTACTATAATAAGGATACAGATAAAAAGAACATTTCAGAAATCATCATTGCCAAGCAGAGAAACGGCCCGGTCGGTACCGTAGAGCTGGCCTGGCTGCCTCAGTATACCAAGTTTGGAAATCTGGATCACAGTCAGAGACGAAATCGCCAGGAAGACTGATATCAAAAAAAGCCACCCGGCAGAGCCGGATGGCTTTTTGTTCTTGACGGATGATCAGTCAGATATCAGCCCTGGGAGATAGCTCCGGTAGGACATACACCTGCACAGGTGCCGCACTCGATGCAAGCATCCGGATCGATGTTGTACTGAGAATCTCCCTGAGAGATTGCTCCTACAGGGCACTCAGGCTCGCAGGTACCGCAAGAAACACAAGAATCAGAAATTACGTATGCCATGACACATTCCTCCTTAAAAATGTAACATTAACGTATTCGCTAAGTATTATCATCATATCCCCAAGCGGAAAAAGGCGCAAGTATAAAATGTGAAACAGAAGGACAGGCTCAATTCATTAAATTTTACTAAACTCAATTGTCAAAGCGGAATATGCGTTGTATAATCAACACACAATCACAAGGAGGAAAATAAAATGAAGATAGAAGTAAATAAGGATACAAGTATCGGCGAGCTTCTGATGATCGATCAGGGCGTAACCCCCATTCTTATGGCAGTCGGCATGCATTGCATCGGATGCCCGGCATCTCAGATGGAGACCATCGAAGAAGCTGCAAGTGTGCACGGCATTGATCCCCAGTCTCTGGTAGACGAGATCAACGATTACCTCAATACCGAGGGCGTCGGAGCACAGGGCTGAGGTTCTCAGAAAGACAGAGTCAAAAAAAGAGGAGATTTCCGGTTGTTTTCCGGAAATCTCCTCTTTTTAGTGCAATTTCAGGATTCCATTTAAAACCTGATCAAAGGCCGGACTGCCTGGAAAGCAAGATGATTTACAGCTGGGCCAGCTTTGAAACCGCATCCTTTGAAAGAAGGATCTGGTCATGTTCCTTTAAGGCATTCAGATTGGCAGCGGTGGGTGCCAGGAGTGAGCCGAACTCACTGACCGTGTTGCAGATCCGTTGGAAATTCTCGGGATCTTCTTTCGTGCCGGCCTTGAGAGAAAGGATGAAGACCTCAGGCTCTCTGACATGAAATACAGAGCTCTCTCCATGGAAGGTGGGCTGGATGATGTGGGAGATTTCAATTAGATCTTCCAGAGACCTGAAGAGGAAGTTCTTCTCTTCCGGAAGCTGGGCTGTTTCCGTTGATTTTCCATCCTCTGCTGCTTCATTGGCTGCAGAGGCTCCCGCGGAAGAAGCATTATCCATGCCGGCCTTGCGGCTGGCCAGAAGCTTTCCGTAGCTTTCCAGGATATCCTTGGCGGACATTGCAATATCGGAAGAATTCAGAGAGGACAGCTGATTGGAAAGGGAGGATGTGCTTTCCTTTCCATCGTTTGAAAAGCGGGCAAAGCGGGTATCCAGCATTTCCGGATCACTGACCTTGGTGACAACGAGAACCAGTTCGTCCTTGGAGACCGGAATGGCTTCCACCATGAGCGGGTCATCCTGGGCATTGAATCCGAGCTCCTTATTGGCCTTGGTCATCATTTCAGAAAAGAGGTCGCGAGCCTTCTGACTTCCATAGGCTAGCTCGCTTAATTTCAGATTTCGTTCCTTTAAATCCTCACTGGTCAGAATACAGCGGATTTGATTTTCACTAATTTTAAGTATTTTCATAGGGTGCTCCAAATAAGTTTTGCAATTGATTATATTCATAAGAACGGCCGAGGTAAAGAGAAAAATAAAGAAAAAGTATAAAAAAATTCTAAAGAATTGAAACATTATATTAAGAATCGCCAAATCGCTTGAGAGGACTATCGGGATATGCTATAAGTGAACCATGCCACGGCGATGCATATAAAAACTTGACTTAAAGAACAGCTTAGCCGTGAAAAACTTAATTGTCTTTGCGAATTGAAATGGAAGGAGGGGAGTGATTTTCCAGCCAGCATGGTTCGATCATGAATTTTATCTGTCAGAGGGAATATCAGATACCACGAGGATTAATCTCCTTTGACTCCGGAAGCAGATCCGAAGTCAGAGCATAGGGACAGGAAAATTCTGAGGAGGATTGCTTTTTAACATTCGGATACAGGTTTTTGCGGTTGGTTTTATTCTGTATACGGACAGATATCTAGATTCCCCTGAAAAGCAATCCGGGAAGTGTAGCAATGAAATGGATCCGGGGGGATTTCAGCGGTGCCTGGCAGGGAAAATCAAAAAAGAAAAAGAGGAGTTATCTAAAATTATAGGCATTCGAAAATCCGACCTGTTAACAAGTTACATCGTGATTGGAAGTCCGCTGCCTGTACCAAACGGATTTCAGTGAATGCGAAAAAAGGGAAAACAGGGCCGTAGGGGTGATATGGCTGATGTAAGATTCATCAGGCCGACCTTTTTACGGCCTTTGTTCTTGTGGTATAATCTTTTAATTAGAAATAATCAGCGGAGGATAGTTATTGCTATGAAGCGTAGAAAATGGATACTGCCGGGGATCCTGCTTATTGTTCTGGTATGTCTGGCAGCTGCCTTTCTCATCCACCGATATGCCCCGAGTCATGAGACCATGTCTTTAAAGGACTATTTTAAGCCACAGTCTGACAAGGACTGTGCCGTGATTCTTGACGGGAACTACGAGGCTGTGAAAACCGGTTCTCCGGCAGATGGACTGATCGAAGGAAACAGGGTTTATATTCGTCTGCCCTATCTCAAGAAATATGCGGATGATGCTTACGTCTATGATTCGACCGGGGGGATTCTCCGCTATGCGACTGACAGCCAGCTGATTACGGTTCCGGTGGACAGCAGCAGCTACACGGTCGATCAGACGACAGAGAGCTTTGATGATAAGATCCTGATAAGTGAAAATAATGCGGTTTATATCTGCCTGGATTGGGTGAAAAATTATACGGACCTGACCTATCAGCTCGAGAAATCGCCTTACCGGGTTGTCATTGAGACGGCCGGCTGGGAAAAAACGACGGCAGCTCTCCGTTCTTCCGGACAGCTGAGACAGTACGGCGGTGTGAAGAGCCGGATTCTTTCCGAGGTCAAAAAAGGCGACAAGGTTTCTGTTATTGAAAATTACGGAAACTGGAGCAAGGTCCTGATGAAAAACGGAGTCATCGGCTGCATTCAGAACCGGAAACTGGGAAAGACCGGTAAGGAAACGGTGAAGGCATCTCTTCCGGAAAGAAATTATCAGCATCTTACTGTTGACAAAAAGATCAGCCTGGCCTGGCATCAGGTTACCTCACAGGCGGCAAACAATAATCTGCCCTCGGTTCTTTCCGGAATCAGCGGCGTCAATGTGCTTTCCCCGACCTGGTATGTCTTATCGGACAATCAGGGAAATGTTACGGATCTGTCCAGTCTGTCCTATGTAGCGGACTGCCATCAGAAGCAGATTCAGGTCTGGGCTCTGGTCAGCAATATCGGAGCAAAGGATGTGGACAGTACTGCGGTACTGAATACAACCTCTTCCAGGGACCGGCTGGTAAATAATCTGATCACATCGGCCATTCGGACCAAGGTGGACGGCATCAATATCGATCTGGAATCTCTGAGCAGTGAGGCCCGAGACGGCTACATTGAATTTATCCGTGAGATGGCTCTGAAATGCCATCAGAACGGGCTGATTCTGTCGGTGGATAATTACATACCGACCAGTTCCTCGGAATTCTATCAGAGGAAGGAACAGGCCGCTTTCGCAGACTATCTGATCATGATGGCTTACGATGAGCATTACAGTGGATCCAAGGAGGCCGGCTCTGTAGCCTCGATCGATTGGGTAAAGAATGGCATCAGGAAAACCCTGGAGGATGTGCCGGCAGATCAGCTGGTCCTGGGAATGCCTTTCTATACCAGGGTTTGGGTGACCGGTACGGACGGAAGTCTGACCAGCAGTGCCATGGGTATGCTGGATGCCCTGAATTACATGCAGTCCAATGGGGCAGAAATCAAATGGTCGGATGAGGACGGACAGAACTACGGATCCTTTGAAAAGGACGGAAAGACCTATGAGTGCTGGCTGGAGGATACCAAGTCTCTGGAATTAAAACTTCAGGCCATGCAGGACAGTAAGCTGGCCGGCGGAGCCTTTTGGAAGCTCGGCATGGAAGACCCTTCTGTCTGGAGTCTTGTCAGTCAGTATATACAGTAATTGATCTGAAATTGGAAAACGATCAGAGACGCAGAATCCGGCAGCAATACGAGAACAGGGATGCGGCTGTCAGGATCGAATGATAGCAATAAAGCAGCAGAGGACAAAATCATGGAAACACTGATGATTAAAGTTGATAAGGAAAACCCGAGTGCAGAGGCTTTGAAGCCCGCTGTAGAAATGATTCAGAAGGGAGGCCTGGTCGCTTTCCCGACAGAAACGGTCTATGGTCTGGGCGGAGATGCGGAAAATCCGGAGGCATCGAAGAAAATCTATGCCGCCAAGGGCAGACCCTCCGATAATCCTCTGATTGTACATATCTGGGATTTCTCTCAGCTGGAGGAGATTGTTTCCGAGGTGCCGGAGTCAGCACGGAAGCTGGCCGATGCCTTCTGGCCGGGCCCTCTGACTATGATCCTTCCGAAGAACGACAGGATTCCCCTGGAGACAACCGGCGGTCTGAATACGGTTGCAATCCGTATGCCGAGTCACCCGGTTGCCCGTCTCTTTCTTAAGGAATCCAATGTGAAGATTGCTGCACCGAGTGCCAATACCTCCGGCCGTCCCAGTCCGACTCTGGCCGAGCATGTGGCAGAGGACCTTTCCGGAAAAATTGACTGCATAATTGATGGCGGAGCAGTGGATATCGGTCTGGAATCCACGATTGTGGATCTGTCGGAGGACATGCCGACCATTTTAAGACCGGGCTACATTAATAAGGAAATGCTGGAAAAGGTTGTGGGCCCTGTCCGCATCGATCCGGGAATTCTGGATGCCAATGCCAACAAAAATATCCGCCCCAAGGCGCCGGGAATGCGCTACAAGCATTATGCACCCAAGGGAGATCTGGCCATTGTGGAAGGAAAGCCCGAGGATGTAATCCGGGAAATCAACCGCAGGGTCGAGGAAGACCAGGCCAAAGGCCTGAAGGTCGGAGTCATCGCAACCGAGGAAGATCGGGGGTTCTATCACTGCGACCATATTCTTACGATCGGGACCCGGACAGATGAATACTCGATCGCCCATAATCTCTATGCTATTCTGCGGGAATTTGATGAACTTGGCACTCAGAAAATGTATACCGAAAGCTTTGAAACCCCCAAGATCGGAAATGCTATTATGAACCGTCTTTTAAAGGCGGCAGGGCACGAGGTGATTCGTGCACCCCATGAGGATTAATCTATGTTAGTTCGAAGAGTTGTGATTTGCACGGGAAACGGAACCGCCAGGGCACCTATGGCAGCCGAGCTTCTGAAACGCTGGCTCAAGGACAGCCCGATTGAGGTCCTGACCCGGGGATATACCGTTCAGTTTCCGGAGCCCATGAACCAGAAGGCCGAAGCCGTCATGGCTTCTGACGGAATTACAGTGGAGGGCTTTGAATCCAGGGAACTGAAAAATGAGGAAATCACGGACAAGACTCTGATCTTTACCATGTCGGAAAAGCAGAGAGACCAGGTCTTAAAGCAGTATGCCTCCGCAACGGAGGACAATACCTTTGTCCTGGCCTATTATGTGGGTGAGGAGCTGGAAACCATGAATCCTTACGGTGCTTCCCTTCCGACCTATGGCCTCTGCTATGAGACCTTAAAGGAGACAACCCGGAAGCTGGCTGAAAAACTTCAGACCATGGAAAAGGAGGCTGCCGATGAGTGATAAAAGAAGGGACTATATTTCCTGGGACGAGTATTTTATGGGCGTTGCCTATCTGTCCGGCATGCGCTCCAAGGATCCCCATTCCCAGGTGGGCTGCTGTATTGTGAGTCCGGACAACAAGATTCTGTCCATGGGCTACAACGGTTTCCCCAAGGGCTGCTCGGATGATGTCTTCCCCTGGGCCAGAGAGGGCGATCCCCTGGAGAACAAGTATCTCTATGTCACACACAGTGAGCTCAATGCCATCCTGAATTACCGGGGCGGGTCGCTTGAGGGCAGTAAGCTCTATGTCACCCTTTTCCCCTGCAATGAGTGTGCCAAGGCCATCATCCAGGCCGGGATCAAGGAACTGATCTATGCGGATGACAAATATGAAAAGACACCGTCTGTGATCGCATCCAAGCGGATGCTCTCGGCAGCAGGCGTTCATTATCGGAAATACGAGGCGACCGGACGGACCATCTCCTTCCAGGTCTGAATGGATTGAATATAAAAGGACGGCTTGCGGCCGTCCTTTTTGGTATCGGATGAATTTATTGGACAGAAGAAAACATCTGTCCGAACCGGGAATAGAGTGTCTTAGAAAGTCTGAATATCGTCATCCCCGTCCGCATTCTTGTCGATCTTTCGAATCTCAACATCATAGGAGACATCGGGGCTGACTGTCACATGGATACGGTCGCCGACCTTGTGGTGAAGCAGGGCCTTGCCCAGAGGGGATTCCATATCCAGACGGTTCTCCATGGAATTGCTCCGGATGGATGTGGTGATCTTGTAGGTTTCTTCTTCATCGTCTTCCGGGAAATAGACGGTGACAAGATTGTTCATGCCGACCTCATCCTCCTTACTGGCATCACTGATGACGATGGCATTCTTCAGGATATTCTCCAGATAACGGATCCGGGATTCATTCTGATTCTTTGCCCGCTTTGCGGCATAGAGCTCATAGTTCTCGGAATAATCTCCCTGAGCCCGGGCTTCCTTTACTTCCTCAAGAATCTGATGGCGGATATTGACCTTCCGGTCACGGATTTCATCCTGGATTTTCTTTACATCGGATTCGGTAAGCTTCTGACGACTGGCCATGATATAACCTCTTTTCTGCAGGATTCTTCTCTTCCATGTCTTATATTTCACAGAGTCTGCGGTATGGAAGAAAGTTTACTTTCTTACGTTTCCATGCCCTGTATTTCACAGAGTCTGTCGGCATGGTTTATATTTTCCTTAAATTGAAAAGATGCCGTGAACTCTGTTCACAGCATCCCATAAAACGGAGACGGTGGGATTCGAACCCACGCACCGGTCGCCCGGCCTAAAGCATTTCGAGTGCCTCCTCTTGAACCTCTTGAGTACATCTCCATTCCGCCCTTCTACAGGCTGTAGGAAAGGCACTTATTGATATTACTCTATTCAAATAATTTTCGCAAGAAGGATTTGGAAGAAAGGCCGTTCGTGGTATAATATCTGAAAAAGCATTCCGGAGGCTGATATGGAACTTAAGAATATTTCATTGCCGAATATAGAACTTCCAAATATTATAAAGAAACCGACTTCTGAAAACGCAGAGCGTTCCTTCAACCGGCAGGATCCGGGGCGTGATGTCTTCATGCTGAAGGGCCCTCTGGCATCCAAAGGCTATGACTGGTGGTGGCACAGCTTCACCGGGAAAAACAAGTATACCGGAGAGGAACGAAGCTTCTTTATCGAATTTTTCACCATCAATCCCGAGCTCGGCGGACCGGCACCGGTCTTCGGTCAGCTCCCTGCCAACCAGGAAAGCGGAAAGAAGCCTTCCTATCTTATGGTCAAGGTCGGAAGCTGGGGAAAGGATGCCTGCCAGATCCACCGTTTCTTCGGCTGGGATGAAGTCAATGTCAAGGAGGAAGCACCTTTTCTCATCAGTGCGGACAACTGCTTTCTGTCAGAGACACGGACCCTTGGACGGGTAGAGCTCACGAAAGAGGAAGCCGAAAGCCATCCGGAATATCTGTCGGATGCCGGATCCATGGTCTGGGATCTGAAGATTGAGAAGAAGACGGCCTTCAATGTCGGATACGGAACCGGACGGATGCTGAGAGATCTGGATGCCTTTCAGATGTTCTGGCATGCGGAGGGCATGAAGACCGAATATTCGGGCGAAGTATATTTCAACGGAACCGAATACCAGGTGACTCCGGAAGGCTGCTTCGGCTATGCGGACAAGAACTGGGGCTCCGATTTCACCAGTCCCTGGATCTGGCTGTCTTCCAATGACATCACGAGCAAGATCAGCGGAAAGAAGCTTACGGACACGGTCTTTGATATCGGAGGCGGCTGCCCCAGAGTCGGAAGTCACGAGATCAAGGATACGGTCTTAAGTGCGCTCTGGTATGAGGGCACTCCCTATGAATTCAACTTCTCCAAGTTCTGGACTCTGACCAAGAACAAGATGAAGGTCAAGGAAAACAAGAAGGAGATTCACTGGTACATTGAGCAGGAGACCCCTCTGGCCAAGTTCGAGATCCATGCCGTCTGCCAGAAGAGTGAAATGATCAAAAACCGTTATGAGGCCCCGGACGGATCCTTCCGTCATAAGAATCTCTGGTGCGGCGGAACCGGACATGCTGAGCTGAAGCTCTTTAAGAAAAAGGTCAGCCTGAAGAATAAATGGGAATGGGAACTTGTGGATGACATGACTGCAGACCATCTTGGCTGTGAATACGGGGTATTCGGAAATTAACTGCTGAAGGATTGGAGCAATCTATGTCATACATGGCATTATACCGGAAATTCCGTCCCCGGGAATTTCAGGACGTAAAGGGGCAGGATCACATTATTACTGCCCTGAAGAATCAGGTCCGGACCGGAAGGATCGGCCATGCCTATCTTTTTACGGGGACCAGAGGAACCGGTAAGACCACTGTGGCCAAGATCCTGGCCCGGGCCGTCAACTGCGAGCATCCTCTGGAGGACGGCAGCCCCTGCAATGACTGTCCGACCTGTCAGCACATTCTGGACGGAAGCTCTCTCAATGTTATTGAGATCGATGCAGCCTCTAACAACGGCGTAGACAATATCCGGGATATTATCGAAGAGGTCGCCTATCCTCCCACAGAAGGAAAATACAAGGTCTATATTATCGACGAGGTGCATATGCTTTCTCAGGGTGCCTTCAACGCCCTGCTGAAAACCCTCGAGGAGCCGCCCAGCTATGTGATCTTTATTCTGGCCACAACTGAGGTCCAGAAGGTCCCGATCACCATCATTTCCCGCTGTCAGCGCTATGATTTCCACCGGATTTCCATCGATACCATTGCCGGACGCATGAGAGAGCTCATGGATCAGGAAAAGGTCGATATTGACGATAAGGCACTCCGCTATATCGCCAAATGTGCAGACGGATCTATGCGTGACGGCCTGAGTATCCTCGATGAGTGCATCGCCTTTTACATGGACCGTCATATTTCCTATGACGATGTCCTGAAAATTCTCGGTGCGGTTGACAATGAAATTTTCCAGAGACTTCTGGGACAGATCCTGTCCAAGCAGACGATCGGGGCTGTCGAAACCATCGAGGGCATCGTAAATGAAGGCCGTGAGCTGACCCAGTTCGTCAATGATTTCGTCTGGTATCTCAGAAATCTCCTTCTGGCAAAGAGCATGGACCATGCAGAGGATCTCCTGGAAATGTCCACGGAGAATTTCGAGGCTCTGAAGGAGACGGCTGCTAATATCGATGACCATATTCTGGTCCGCTATATCCGGATCCTTTCGGATCTGTCCAATGAGATGAAATTTTCTTCCCAGAAGAGAATTCTTCTGGAGGTTGCCGTCATCCGTATGTGCCGGCCGGAAATGGAAGAGGACCTGGATTCCCTGATCGAGCGGATCGATGATCTGGAAAAGCAGGTCGAGGAGGGCGTGGCCATCGCTCCTTCGGATAAGATTCCGGATCCGGCTGCAGGAGAAAGCAGGCCAAAGCCCAGGGAAATCTTCAAGAAACAGATGATTCCGGATGCGACACCTGAGGAGGTCAAGCGTCTGGCCCACGGCTGGAACGGCATGGTGGACCGGATACCGGACAGCCTTTTGAAAGAATACATGAAGCAGCTTCTGCCGACGGTCAGTCCGGACGGAAAGCTGGAGCTTGTGGCAGACCCGTCGGATCCTTCCGGATCCATTGTGTCCACCTGGATTTTTGACGATCCGGAGAAGGAAGACCACCAGAAGAAGATTCAGGAAATCATCAATGATTATGCCGGTGCAAATATAGAGCTTGTTTTCGAAAAGAACGAAAGCGGCAGAGACAACCGAGATGCTTATGAGGATCTGGTCAGCAAGTTCGGATCCGAGCATAATATAGATATTAACGTAGAAATTGACAATCCCGAAGAAGGAGGAAACGAATAATGTCCAAGAGAGGCGGATTCCCGGGAGGAATGCCCGGAAACATGAACAATCTGATGAAGCAGGCTCAGCGCATGCAGAGACAGGTGGAAGAGGCACAGAAGGACCTTGAGACCAAGGAAATCACGGCAAGCGCCGGCGGCGGAGCCATCGAAGTCACGGTGTCCGGCAAGCGGGAAGTGACCAAGGTGAAGATCGATCCGGAGGCAGTAGATCCGGAAGACGTCGAGACTCTGGAGGATCTGGTTATGGCAGCAGTCAATGAGGCTCTGCATCAGGTCGATGAGCAGTCCCAGGCTGTCATGTCCAAGTTTACCGGCGGCATGGGCGGCATGTTTTAAGGCGGAGTACTAGACAAGAGCATGGAATATTATTCAAAGGAGATCAGTTCTCTAATCGAGGAGCTGGGACGCCTGCCCGGTATCGGTCCGAAATCCGCCCAGAGGCTGGCCTTCCATATTCTCCACCTGCCCAAGGAGGACGTGGAAAGGCTTTCCCATACCCTGACGGAAGCCAGGGATCATGTGCATTACTGCAAGGAGTGCTGTACTCTGACAGACCAGGAGATCTGTCCGATCTGCAGCAATCCCAAGAGAAATCACCGGCAGATCATGGTGGTTGAACAGACCCGGGATCTGGCTGCCTATGAGAAAACAGGAAAATACGAAGGTGTCTATCACGTCCTTCACGGCGCCATTTCGCCCATGCAGGGCATCGGCCCCGAGGACATCCGTCTGAAGGAGCTGATGACCCGGCTTCAGAAGGAAGAGGTGGATGAGCTGATCATCGCGACCAATTCCAATCTGGAGGGCGAGACCACAGCCATGTATATCAGTAAGCTGGTCAAGCCGATCGGAATCCGGGTAACCCGGATCGCAAGCGGTGTCCCGGTCGGAGGAGATCTGGAAAATATAGACCAGGTCACCCTGCTTCGTGCCCTCGACGGGCGGACAGAGCTCTAGGTTTGGCGAAAAAGAATATCTTCTGACCTTAGATACAGGCACAGAAGCGGCCTGAAAGAGGAATAAAAGGGTTCAGAGTGATCTTATTCAACAAAATAGACAAGGAAAAAGAAAGTCAGAAATGGCTTTCTTTTTTTTGTGCACGAAAAGGGCCCGGATCTTGTGGAAAACTGCCAGGGATCCGGGTCCCTTTGTTGACAGGAGTCCGAAAAAACTATGCAGCTTTAACAAAGTCCTCCGGAAAATCCGGATTCAGCATTTTACACAAAGAGATTTCTGTCCTGAAAAAACTTTGCCCTTCACCTTCTGCCTCTCTATAATGCAGATCACTGGAGGAAACAAATGAAAACGTATTTCCTGGTTTACATTTTCCTTGTTCCGGCAGCGGTATCGGATTTCAGGAAAAGAAAGATCAAAAATATCTGGATCCTTCTGGCACTGGCCATTGCCTTTTTTCTGGCAGTATTTTCGGAGGGCATGAGGATAAAGGATCTGCCGATCCTTCTGCTTCGGCTGGTCTGGCCTCTGCTTTTCTTCTATCCCTTCTTCCTTTGCGGGGGCATCGGAGCCGGGGATGTGAAGCTTCTGGCAGCACTGTCGGTGGCATTCAGGCTGAAGGATATGCTGGTCATTCTTTTTCTGACCTTCCTTCCGGCAGCGGTATTCTCGCTTGGACGTCTGATTCGGACAAAGCAGTTTTCTTCTTCTCTGCTCCGGCTTTTTCAGTATGCGGGCAGGCTGCAGAAAGAAGGATTTTCGGAAAGGTATGCAGAACCGGGACAGGGGGAAAGGCTTCCTCTGGCGCCTTTCCTTCTGGCAGGATACACAGTTTTTCTATTGGCAGAATTATGGGGGATATTATGAACGGGGTAAGAATTCTGATCTGTGACAGTGACAAAAGTTATGTGGATGCTCTGGTCCGCTATCTGCTGGGAAGCGGGCAGAGGTTTTATGTTTCCTATCTGACGGAACCTGAAGCCTATGAAAAGGAAGAGGGGGCCTTTGATATCGGACTCATGACGGAGGAATACATCCGTCTCTATGAGAATGACAAGGTGAAAAAGCTTCATATCCGCCATGTCATTCAGCTCTGCTCCACCACGGAAATCGGCTATCGGACCTACGATTCTCTCTATAAGTTCCAGTCGATGAACACCTTCCTCGACAAGCTTTCCAGCATGGAATGGAAGAACCTGCCTCCCCAGTCGCGTTATGCGGGAAAGACAAAGATCATGGGCGTCTATTCTCCCATGCGGCATGAGCTCGAGCTGCCCTTTGCCCTGACTTATGCCAGGTTTCTGGCGGAAAAGGGTAAGACCATCTTTCTCGATATCGAGGAGAACAGTATTCTGAATCAGCTGGTCGGCAGGGAGCCCGAATGCAACCTGGTCGATGCCATTTATGAAATGGAGCAGCAGAAGGAAAACTTCCGAATCGAGGTCTGTCTGGAATCCTATCACGGATTTTCCTATCTGGCTCCGGTTTCCAATCCCTCAGAGCTGGCCCATATCCGGGAAAACCAGTGGCTGGAGCTGATCCATCAGATTCAGAAATCGAGCTTTACCAACGTGGTCATGCTCTTCGGAACTCTGCCCCAGGGCTTTCTGTCTATGCTGAAGGAAATGAATGCCATCTATCTCTTAGGAAAGGCCGGAAGCTACTACCAGACCGGAACCCTTCAGTTTGCGGCCTCGGTCAAGAAGATGAATCCGGAGATCTCCATCCAGGAGGTGCTTCTGCCCTTAAATGCCGGAAATATGAGCAAGGGCAGCTGCATGGAGGAGCTGATGGATGGAAATCTGGGCGTCTTTGTAAGAAATCACTTCGGAGGTCTCCAGTATGCCCGGGCTTGATCATACTCTTCGAAGCCGGGTTCTGGAACAGCTGGACCGAAACCGGGATGTGGAGGATGAGGTTGTTCGGGCCTGTGTCCGGAGGGAGGTCTGCAGGGCCGGAAGAGAACAGCCTCTGTCCGTGCAGGAGCGGCAGGAACTGGAAGAAACCGTCTTTAACTCCTTAAGAAAGCTCGACATTTTGCAGGAGCTTCTGGATGACGAGGATATCACGGAAATCATGGTCAATGGTCCGGACCAGATCTTTCTGGAAAAGAAAGGCCAGATCTATCTTTCCGACCGGAAATTTGCTTCCGAGGAAAGGCTGATGGACGTGATCCAGCAGATCGCGGCGGCAAACAATCAGATCATCAGTGAATCCTCGCCGATTCTGGATACCCGGATTCACGGGGAGCGGGTCTGCATCGTTCTTCCGCCCATCGGCATTGACCATCCCATTTTATCCATTCGAAAGTTCCCCAAGGAGCCCATCACCATGGACCGGCTTCTGGCAACAGGATCCATGTCGGAGGAAATCGCGGAATTTTTAAAGAAGGCAGTGGAGGCCCGCTACAATATCTTTATTTCGGGCGGTACCTCCAGCGGAAAGACGACCTTCTTAAATGCACTGACCGAATTTATACCGCGGGACCAGCGGGTGATCACGATCGAAGACTCGGCTGAGTTAGTCGTGCTCGGTATACCAAACCTCATCCGCCTGGAGAGCCGCAACAAAACCCTGGAAGGAAAGCTGGAGGTCACCATCCGTGACCTGGTGCGGACGTCTCTCCGCCTCCGGCCGGATCGTATTATCGTCGGCGAATGCCGGGGCGGGGAAACACTGGATATGATTCAGGCTATGGCAACCGGACATCCCGGCTCCTTAAGTACCGGTCATGCCAATTCGGCCAGAGACATGCTTTCCCGTCTGGAGGTTATGGTCCTGATGGGAGGAAATGCAGACCTGCCGCTCCTTGCCATCCGTCAGCAGATTGCAGCAGGCATTGACCTCATTATCCATCTGGCCAGACTCAGAGACCGGAGCCGAAGACTGATCGAGATTACAGAGCTGGACGGGATGGAGAACGGTGAAATACGTCTGAACCGGCTCTATCGTCTGAAGGAAGAGCGGGAAGAAGGGGAGTCTTATCAATGGGTGAAAGAAGGGGAACTGATCCACAGCGAAAAAATGACAAGGGCCGGCTTCTCGACCTGGTGAAGGAGGGCGGCGAGGATCTGGCAGTCAGTTTTCTTACAGCCTTTCTTTTCTATCGGTCGCCCTTTGCCCTGATTCTGATCCTGCCTTTTTCGATTCTGAATCATAAGCGTATTCAGAAGGACAGAGAGCTTTTAAAGCAGGAGAAGTTTCACCGCCAGTTTCGGGAATTACTGAATATCCTGGCCACGTCCTTAAGCGGCGGCTATTCCATTGAACGGGCCTTTGCCCAGGCAGAGGAAGAGCTGATGGAGCTTTATCCGGAGGGCACGGTCTTTCAGGAGGATTTAAAGCAGCTGAACCGGAGAGTACGCCTGAATCAGCCGGTGGAGAAGGCCTTTATGGAATTTGCGGCCAGCTGGCCCTATGAGGAGGTCAGCGGATTTGCAGAGATTTTCGCCTTTGCCAAGAGACTGGGCGGCGATTACGGAATGAACATCCGGAAAACTGCAGTCACGATCGGAGAAAATCTGGAGCTGGAGCAGGAAATCGAGGCTCTGACAGCGGATAAAAAGCTGGAGCTCCGAATTATGTGCCTGATGCCGCTAGGGATCCTGCTCTATATTTCCCTGGCCTCTCCGGAATTCCTACAGGCATCCTACCACAATCCGGCCGGAGTCCTGGTCATGACCGTCTGTCTTGCTGTTTATATGACAGCCATTTACTTAGGCCGGCGGATCATTCAGTCGGCGAAAATGTAGGGCCACTATCGAAAATTCAGAATCCTGTGGATTTCAGAATAGCAAGGAAGTCCTGATGCGGGGGGGGACGTCTGCAGGGAAAAGGACTATGAAAAAGCTGTGGCAGGGGCTATGAAAAGAGCTGTGAAAAGGGCTATGAGAAGAGCTATAGAAAATAGCTGCGGGTAGTAATGGGAAAGGGGGAGTTATGATTATTTCATTGTTATGTCTGGCCGGTCTGGCAGGACTAATCCACTGGCAGAAAACCAGAGGCAGTCCCTTTCAGAAAAAAATTGTAAGAATCCTGATTTTAATCGAATGTCTGGGACTTCTGCTTTCTCTAATGGATTTTGCCCACAGTCATTTCCTGGCGGAAAGTACTGTGAAGCGTCCGGAATATGGAGAGGGAGCGAAAACCTATGAATACACAGTAAAAAGCGGTCGGAAGAAGGTGACCTACAAGGCAAAGTCCGAGGAAAGGCAGCTTTCCGCTAAAGAGGTCAAAGAAAAATTCGCCCAGGCCGAAAAGGAAATCGATCAGTCGCTTCCGGGGAAAAACAAGAGTCTTTCGAAAATTGAAAAAGATCTGAAACCGGCTTCCTCCTATGCGGACGGCTGGGTGACTGCCAGCTGGAGCTTTGATCCGGATGACCTAATTCGTTCCGACGGGGAGGTCCTGAATGCGGGAATCAAGAAGACCGAAGCGGTCGGCAGGGTGGAACTGACCTGTCAGGAGACCAGGATTGTCGAGGAGTATCCCCTGGTCATCTATCCGGCCAATCCAAAGGATGCAGAAGGCCTTAGAAAGATTCTGGACCAGGCATGGGCAGATGCGGGTGCGAAAAACAAAGACCAGAAGGAAATGAAGCTTCCGAAGAAGGCGGGAAAGCTGAACCTCTCCTGGTTTGAAAAGGACAGCGGCCGGGGAAGAAACCTGTCTGTCCTGGGTCTGATTGCAGCCTTTGCCTTGACTTTTGCCGGGATGGAAGAAAAAAAGAGAAGAAAAGAAAAATATCTCCAGGCCTTGCGGGATGATTATCCGGGCATTCTGAACATGCTTTTTCTCTATGTCCAGTCAGGAATTACAACCCGGGGAGCCATGGAAAGAATCGGGAAGGCCTACCTGGACCGGCAGAAACGGGGAAAGACAAAGAAAAGGTCGGGCTATGAGCTTCTGCTTCAGACCATTCGGGAAATGGAATCCGGAATCGGAGAACAGAAGGCCTATGAGCATATGGGCAGACGGGCAGGAGAGAGAAGTTTTCGGAAGCTGTCGCTGCTTCTGACCCAGAATCTGGCCAGGGGAACCGGTGATCTGCTTCTGCATCTGGAAAGAGAAGCAAGGGAAGTCCGCGAGGAATCAAAGGCCAAGGTCCGGTCCGAGGGAGAAAAAATTACAACGAAGCTTCTGCTTCCCATGATGCTTCTGATGGGAGTAGTCCTGGCGGTTCTGATCTTTCCGTCTATTTACGGCATCCAGAGCGGGACCTTCGGATGATGAAAAAATTACGGGGTTATGAAATTTGATATGGGGAAAAGTACAGGCAGTAAACAAAAGTCATCTGCCGGAAGTTATGAAAAATGATAGAGAGATATGATCCGGGAATAAAAACCCGGGAATAAAAACCCGGAAATAAAATCCGGGAATAAAAACCGGAAATAGAAGGACTTTGGAATATTTAAGGGAAAACCATGAAAATCCAAGCTAAAGAAAGTAAGGGGAACAGCATGAATACATTGAAAAATCTGGGGAAGAAACTGCAGATCGGAAGGTTCTTAAAGGAAGAGGACGGAGCAGGGGTCGTTGAGGTCATCCTGATTCTGGTTGTCATCATCGGACTTGTCCTGATCTTCAAGGAGCAGCTGAATGACCTTGTAGACAAGATTTTCAGCAAAATCCAGAGAAATGCAAACAGTGTTTAATCCGGACAGACCGAAGGACTCAGCCGGAAGGGCAGGCGCCTTTCCCAAAGGTACCACTGTTTTTTTCGGAGGAACGACCGTCTTTTTCTGCCTGACTCTGATTTCTCTTATGGCAGTCTTCTTCACTCTGGCGGAGGGGATCAGGGTTCTGGCCCTGAACCGGTCCTGCGACCGGATCACAGAGAACAGTACCAATGCCGTTTTTTCACGCTTTGTGGACTGTCTGTGGACGGACTATGGAATTCTCGGAGTGGATCTGACCTGTGCCGGTCAGGATACGAGCGGGCAGATGCTGGCGGATTATGGTCTGTCCTATGCCCAGCAGAGCGGAAATCCGGGCAAGGACATCGGTGTGACCTATCTCAGGCTGAATGCGGATTCCTGTCAGATTCGAAGCTATGGCCTCCTGACCGATCAGGGCGGGACACCCTTTCTTCGGATGGCTGCAGAAACAGCCTTAGAGGACATACCGGAGGAGCTGCTTCAGAAGAAGACAGAGGAGATTCAGGAGGGACAGGAAATATCGGACTCTTCAGAATCCATCGATCAGCTTTTGGACAATGGCGATCAGGCCTTAAAAAATGTGAAGAAGCAGGAAGAAAAGAAGCAGCAGGAAGCGAAGGCTGCAGCGAATACTGCAGCGAATACTGCTGGTATTAATGCTTCTGCACATTCCGGGGCCGTTATTGAAGCTGGCGGGGCTGGAGAGGAACTGACCCCTCAGGAAAAAGCCAGGCGCGAAGCGGAAACGAAGAAGTGGGAGGGCGTTTCGAATCCCATTCCCATGGTCAGGGAGTGGAAAAGCAAGGATATTCTGGAACTGCTCCTGCCACAGGATTGCCAGGTCAGTGAAAAGACACTCGGGGTAGAGGATCTGGTTTCAAAAAGGCATTTGAATCAGGGAAACAAGACTGCGGCAGGTCTGTCGCCGGTGGATCGGATTCTCTGTCAGCAGTATGCCAAGAGTCATCTGGGATGGTTCATGGAACCCCTGGAGAGCGGCTCTCTGGCCTATGGCAGTGAATATCTGATCGCCGGAAAGAACAGCGACCGGGAAAACCTGAAAGCGACCGCCCTTCGTATCCTTGCGATGCGGGAGGGTCAGAATCTGATATCCATTATGAAGGATGAGGAAAAGAAGAACCTGGCCAGAAGCTTTGCCTCTGTTTTAAGTGCCTTCAGCGGAGAGGCTCTGGAGCTTCCGATTGAACTTGCGATTCTGGCGGCCTGGGCTTTTGTGGAAAGTGTCCTGGACCTTCGGGCTCTCTTTGCCGGAGAAAAGGTTCCCATTGTGAAAAGCAAAGAGGAGTGGAAATCCTCTCTCGAGAATCTTGGAAAAAGTATGGCTAAAGAGGAAAAATCGAATGGATCGGATCATGGCCTGAATTATGAGGCTTATCTTGGTATTCTTTTTCTTACGCTTACGACGGAGAAAATGGGACTTCGTTCCCTGGATCTCATCGAAGCGGATATCCGGACCAGACAGGGCTATGAATCGATTCGTATGGACCGGCTGGTCTACAGTGCAGATCTGGAATGGGAATATCATGCGAGTCCGGTCTTCCTTTCCTTCGTGCCAAATATCTCTGGAGGCGGGGATCTCTATGATTATAAACGGCAGAAGTCCTTTTCCTATCTGAAGGAATAAATCTGCAGGAATTTTTAGGGAGTGAGAGCAAAAAGAAAATCCGTGCAGTGAAGATCCGGATGAGTGATTTTATCAGCCGGGAATTATGAGGAAAGGGGGTGTATCGGGGTGTCTCTTACACAAAAAAGAAGGAGTCTGAGGAAAGATGCGGATCCGAAAGCGGATCCGGCATATTCCAGTCATGGTTTTAGTTTTAAAATCTCTCTTCTTACGTTCCATCTGCTGGATTTCCCCCAAAGCAGTTCTCAGACTCTGAATGGGGAGACACCCCGATGCACCTCCGAACTTCCTCATATGGAGAAAGACCTTCCATGCCGGGAAATAAGATTACCGCAGGATAGAACCAGCTGCCGGCCAAGGGAAAACAGGCTGCGTTCGAACCAGACAGGACGTCTGTCAGGTTCCATGACCGTAGAGGCTTCGATTGTACTTCCTCTGGTGCTCTGTCTCCTGGTGACTGTGATTTTCTTTATGCGGATTCTCACCATCCAGCACCAGGTCGGACAGATCATGGATGAGACGGTGAGGGAAGGTGCTATTTACGGGACGCCGGTCAGTGAAGACGGGAAAAGGGGAGTGGCCTCCGCTGACATCGATCCCAGTATGCAGGGCCTTCTGACGGCCAGGTTCTATCAGAAGGCCCTGGAATCCGATCTTGAGACAGAATATATTCAGGGCGGCGTCATGGGCCTGAATCTACTGGCTTCTCATGTGGACCGGACAGATATCCGTCTGACGGTGCATTACGCGGTTAAGCTGAAACTTCCTTTCTTCGGCCAGGACGGGCTGCAGATCAAGCAGACCGCATCGACGCGGCGCTGGGTGGGCTGGAATCCCTCCATGGAAAACGATGGAGACAGCCGGCAGGTTTTTGTCACGCCGCATGGAAGTGCCTACCATCTCAGCAGAGACTGTTCCTATCTCAATATCCGGGTAGAGCCGGTATCCAAATGGACGATAGGGATGAGACGGTCCAGCGACGGTTCCAAATACTATGCCTGTCCTTTCTGCAGGAAGGGAAAGTCAGATACCTATTATATTGCAAATTACGGCAATCGCTATCATACAAGACAGAACTGTCCGGCCATTAAAAGGACGGTAAGACAGATCAGCAAAGCAGAAGCAGAAAGAATGGGATATCACGCCTGCAGTAAATGCGGAGGATTATAAAACGGGGAGTAGGAAAATTATGGAGTGTGTCAGCCTTCTTGCCATGCTGGGGATCTTAAGTATGGAAGACCTGCATGAGAAGAAAATACGAAGCTTTGAGATTCTGATTTTTGGAATACTGGGCCTTCTTTTTCACCTGATTTTCAAGCGCCTCAGTATAGAAAATCTGGTCGGCGGTCTTCTGATCGGGGCAGGACTTCTGCTTATAAGCTGGCTGTCAAGAGAGCAGATCGGTTATGGAGACGGTCTCCTTTTCCTGGTGACCGGGATTTTTCTCGGCTTCTGGGACAATATGATTCTGCTCTGGAGTGCGGCGATCCTTATGGGCCTGGTCTCTCTTTTTCTCTATCTGACAGGGAAAATCGGAAGAAAGGAAAGGGTGCCCTTTATTCCTTTTGTCCTGTTGGCCTATGTGCTTCTTCTATTCTGGAAGGGAGGCAGCTTAAGTGTTTAACAGACAGGCGGACAGGAAGAGGAAGGGACTTTTTTAGAAAGACAGAAGATATGATGGAAAAAATTATGGTAAAAATGATGGAAGGAAGGCCTGAAAGAAAATTCGAAGAGAAGTTTGAAGAGAAAGCCAGTGAAAAGTTTCTGAAAAGGTCACTTGGAAAGAAGATTTTCGACTTCCTTTTCATGCCCCTGGAGGCCTCCTATACCGTAGAGGCTTCCATCGTCTTTTCCATCTGCCTGCTTACGATCGGGGCGGTGATTCTTCTTGGACTGTCGATCTACCAGGAATCGCTTTCGGCCGCTTCGAGCAGGATGGAGGACATCAATGTGACCAGGCGCTTCCGTCTGATTGCCGCTGGTAAAGATATCCTGGAGCAATTGAAATAGAGGAAAATGCATGAAGATACTTTATACCAGAAATGCGCAGAATGCGTATATGATTCTGACAGAGCTGGAATCCGGAGAAGACAGGGATGCCGGATCCGGCTATGAAACGATGATGCTGGAAAAAAATGAACTTCATACCCTGATGGGCTATTATCCGGTGGCCTATAACGGAGAAATGCAGTACTGGTATGATGTCGGCGGACTGTGCTCTCTGCATCAGTATCTGAGCCGGGAAGGCCTGTCGGGTCAGATTCTCTGTCAGATCGTTATGGATCTTGGGCTGGCTCTGAAGGAACTCAACAATTATCTCCTTTCCGAAGACAGACTGCTGCTCAGCCCGGAGACGGTCTATATTTCGCAAAGTGAAGGTCGAATCGAAACGAAACTCTGCTACTGTCCGGCGATAAGTCAGCCTCTGTGGGATCAGGTCCGGGAACTTTTCGAATATTTCCTGGCTCTTGTGGACCATGAAAAGAAGGATGAGATGAACCTCTGCTACCGGCTTTACCGGATTCTGTCCAATGAGGATGTCTCGGTGGACCGCCTGATCGAGGAGGTCAGCCCTCTGAAGGAAAGCGGCGGGGTGACGGATCTTGAGGAAGTGGCCTCATCCTGGCAGGAAAACATTCCGCGGGAAGAGACAGAAGGATTCGAGGGGAACAGCTGGTCCGGCAGAGAAAAGGAAGAAAAAGGCAGGAGAAAGAAGGAAAAACGCGGCTTCTTTCAGAAGTCCGACGACGGCATTGGAAAACGTTTCAAGGATGGGATACGGAAAAAGATGGACAAAGTCCGCGGAAGCTTCCGGGATGACCGGAAGCTGTCGGAAGAGGATCGGATTTTCGACCCGGAGGATCCAACTCTGGATAGAGACGTGAATTTTGAAAGGATTGAGGTCGGTTCGTCTGAATGCTATACTCAGGGAGAAAGAAAAAGACCGGGCGGGAGAGGTTTCGGCAGCGCCCGATAGGGATCTTTTGGAAAAGGAGTAGAGGATGAAAGACGATAATTGTATTTTCTGCAAACTTGCAAATGGTGATATTCCGACCAATACGATCTATGAGGATGAGGATTTCCGTGTGATCCTGGATGCGGATCCGGCTTCGAAGGGACATGCCCTGATCCTTCCCAAGCAGCATTACCGGAATATCTATGATCTGGATCCGGAAATTGCGGCAAAGATTTTCCCGCTGGCACAGAAAATGGCAAAGCACATGACAGAGGTGCTTCACTGCGACGGCTTCAATATCCTGCAGAACAATAATGAGGTTGCAGGACAGTCGGTCTTCCACTTCCATCTGCATCTGATTCCACGCTATGTGGATCAGCCCAATAAGAATCTTTTGGAATTCTCTCATTGCGGAATGAAGGAAGATGAGATCAAGGCAGTCTGCGAGGAGCTGAAGCTGAACTAAAGTAATAAAATGCTTCTCCCGGCTTTCTTCCTTGCCTGATAAGAAAGCAATGGCGGGCCATCAGGAAAGAAGCCTCATAAAAGAAACTTATAAAAGAAAACTATTCTAGATAAAACAAACCGATCATGCCCTGTCGCTGATACACAGCGGAGATTTGCATGATCGGTTTTTTATACCTGATTACTTATGTGCTGATGATTAAGAAATACTAAGCGGAAATCTTCAATTATTTGTTTATTCGTTGACTGGGCAATTTACCGGGAAGCCCTTCAGCTCTTTTTTGAAATCGCTTCATCAAGAAGATTTACGATCTTAGTGATCGAGTCGATACCCTGCTTCTGATTCATGGAATCGATGTAGGTCCGGCGGTTTTTGTAGACATCTCGTACTGTTTCTGTCAGGATATCCGCATTGATGCTTTCCTCTTCGAGGACCTTGGAGAAGCCTTGCTTCTCAAAGGATCTAGCATTCAGAATCTGGTCTCCCCGGCTGGCATTTTTCGACAGAGGGATCAGAATGTTGGGCTTTCTTAAAGCGAGAAGCTCACAGATGGCATTGGCTCCTGCCCGGGAAATGATGAGACTGGCGCAGGCAAAGAGATCTGGGAGCTCCTTTGAAATATATTCATACTGGCGATAGCCTTCTCTGCCATCGAGTTTCGGATCCAGATGGCCCTTGCCGCAGAGATGGATGATCTGGAATTCCTGAAGGAGTTCGTCAAGAGAACCGCGGACGGCGTTGTTGATGAAAACAGAGCCCTGGCTTCCGCCGATGATCAGAAGAACGGGCTTATCGCTGGTGAATCCGGCAAAGGCCAGACCCTTTTGGGGATCACCCTTCATCAGCTCCTGACGGATGGGTGTGCCGGTCAGGACTCCTTTTCCGCCTTCGATTTTCGATACGGTTTCCGGGAAATTGCAGCAGACCTTGACAGCACCCTTCATGGCAATCCGATTGGCAAGTCCTGGTGTCATATCCGATTCGTGGATCAGGGCCGGAATGTGAAGCTTTCTGGCTGCGAGAACAACCGGTACGGAAACAAAGCCGCCCTTGGAGAAAATGACATCGGGCTTTATCTTTCGAAGAAGAGACAGAGACTGAAAATAGCCATGGAGAACCCGGAAGGGATCGGAAAAGTTCTTCCAGCTGAAGTAACGGCGGAGCTTTCCGGAGGCAATGCCGTAGTAGGGAACGCCCTCGGCTTTGATCAGCTGTTTTTCCATACCCTTATAGGATCCGATATAGGATATATCATAGCCGTCTTCACGCAGTGCCGGCAGAAGTGCAATGTTAGGGGTAACATGTCCGGCAGTACCGCCGCCGGTCAGAACGATTTTCTTCATGGTGAATACCTTCTTTTGAAATATTTATTTTTCCCTTATTTTAATTTCGAAATTTAAGGCGCTGAAATCGTGGCTGACAATCTGATGAACATGAAATGATTGCCTTTGACTTCAGGGGATTTTCATTTAAAATCTCTCAATCCCATAATCATTAAATGCCCGAAGCCCCGGATTGTCAAGGCGGACAAAGAGCCCGGCATACAGTCGGGAAGACAAATTCTGCACAGTTCCAGCTGAAATTTGACAATTCTGAAAGCTTATGCTATATTACGCGTAACATAATTGTAACAAACGAAACATTTCAATACACATTTTGCAAAAAGAACAGAAAATCGCTCAGGAAGCATCATGAAAGATGAAAGACGCATGAACGCAGGCATCTCTGATCCGGCAACTAATGTAAGTATCACTGAGCAGGTACGATGAAGCATCGTTTAGGAGACTTATGGGAATCAGAAGAAAAAATATCTATCAGGCTGCAGCCGTTCTGGCAGTTGGCGCTATGCTGACTGCAGGAGCTGTCTGGCTTCCCGGAAATCAGGACCGGAATTCTGCACAGACCGTTCAGAGCAATGGCCTGGCCGGCGTTACGGAAGCGATCGGCCTCATGCAGACATCAGCCGGAAGCAAGTCAGATAGAAAGCTGACAAGCCTGACTTCAGTTGGAGAAAGCAATGCGGCAGCTGCTGAGACTTCGGAAACCTCCCCCGCTTCTGATTCTGTTTCAGATACCGCATCTGCAGCAGCTGTCACTGCCCAGTATCCGGAATGGGCAAGCCGCCTGATTGCAAATGTGGACAGTTCCGCCAATGTCAGAGATTCTGCTTCAGAGACCGGCGCTATTGTCGGAAAGATGCGAAAGGGCGATGTCGCTGAGGTTCTCGGAGAAGAAAACGGTTGGTATCAGATTCGCTCCGGAAATCTTACCGGCTACATCAGTTCTTCCTATGCCCTTGTCGGAGATGCGGCCAAGGCTCTGGCCGATCAGGTCTGCCCGACAACAGCAGCTGTAACAGCCTCTGCTGCCAGGGTACGTGAAAATCCGGACCTGAATGCAGGCGTTGTTACCACTCTTTATCAGAATAATGAAGCATCTGTCCGTACGGATGCGGCTTCGGTCGATGGCTGGACCGCTGTTTCCGTCAACGGAAAGAACGGATATATCAAGAATGATCTGATTTCTGTCCAGCAGAAGCTTGGTACAGGTATCACCAATGAAGAGGAAGCAGCTCTGATCGCTGCTCAGAAGAAGGCCGAGGAAGAGGCTGCAGCAAAGAAGGCTGCAGAGGAAGCCGCTGCAAAGGCCAAGGCAGAGGCAAAGGCTGCTGCTCAGGCCAAGGCTCAGTCCAGCGCCGTAAGCCAGCAGGCAAGCTACGCTGCCACAGCAGATGATGTTACCATTCTGGCGGCTATCATTCAGCATGAAGCCGGAAGCGAGATCTATCAGGGCCAGGTTGCCGTCGGTTCTGTTGTCATGAACCGGGTACGTTCTTCCCGTTATCCCAATACGGTCCGCGGGGTTATCTTCCAGAGCGGACAGTTCACCAGCGAAGCAGCTCTGAGCAAGGTGATTGCCAGAGGCCTGAAGCAGTCCTGCATCAGTGCGGCACAGGAAGCACTTGCAGGTGCTGATGTGGTCGGAGGAAGAGTTTCCTTCCGCCCTGTAAGAAGCGGCAGAGAAGGTCTTGTCATCGGAAATCATGTTTTCTTCTGATCTTCCAGTTTTTTAAATATAGACCGTCTGCGTAAAGAAGGTCTATATTTAATCCGCCTGCTCTTAAATCAGCTGTATTCAGATATCGGATCTGAGAGATCCATGATTTATCGGGCAGATCCAACATATAGAGTATCTTGGGATAAGGTTTCGAAGGAGGACTTCGGAACCTTATTTTTATAAGAGAAGCCCTGTCCGGCAATCTGCCGGAAAAGCGGCAAAAGCCTCTCTGACGCTGTTTCCTTCTCAGCCAAAATTGTGTAGAATCGAGTCAATCAGGGAAAGCAATATGCAGGTAAAAGCTTATGGAATAAAAGCATAGGGCATAAGAATAGAAAACCTGAAAAGTGATGACAGGAAAACAGAGAAAAGGAAAGAAGAATAAAGGAGGAAAGACAGAACATGACTGCAAAAATCGATCTGACAGGAAGAGATTTCTTAAAGCTTCTGGACTATAGGCCGGAAGAAATTCAGTATCTGATCGATCTCTCGGCCCGGCTGAAGGCTGAGAAGAAGGCTCACAAGAGCCAGAAGGTCCTGGAGGGCCGGAACGTGGCCCTGATTTTTGAGAAGACTTCGACCCGGACCCGCTGCTCCTTCGAAGTAGCCGCTCATGACCTGGGCATGGGAACGACCTATCTCGATCCCTCAGGCTCACAGATCGGCAAGAAGGAAAGCATCGCCGATACGGCCCGTGTCCTGAGCCGCATGTTTGACGGCATCGAATACCGGGGCTTCGGCCAGGAAATCGTGGAGAATCTGGCCCGCTATGCGGATGTTCCGGTCTGGAACGGCCTGACCAATGACTTCCATCCGACCCAGATGATCGCCGACATGCTGACCATCCAGGAGCACTTCGGCCATCTCAAGGAAATCCGCCTGGTCTACATGGGCGACGCCCGCTACAACATGGGAAATTCCCTCATGGTAACCTGCGCAAAGCTCGGCATGGACTTCGTTGCCTGCACCAATCCCAAGTACTATCCGGCAGAGGATCTGGTCGAGAAATGTAAAGCGATTGCCAAGGAAACCGGAGCCAGCATTACACTGACGGACAGCGTGGAAGAAGGCTGCAGGGATGCCGATGTCATCTACACCGATGTCTGGGTTTCCATGGGAGAACCGACAGAGGTCTGGAAGGAGCGGATCGATGCCCTTCTGCCTTATCAGGTCAATGAAAAGGCCTTCTCCTATGCAAAGGATTCCGCGGTCTTCATGCACTGCCTGCCGGCCTATCATGATCAGGAGACCGGAGTCGGCCGGTCCGTCTATGAAAAGTTCGGCCTGAAGGAAGTCGAAGTGACAAACGAAGTCTTTGAGGGGCCGCGTTCTATCGTCTTCGATGAAGCAGAAAACCGTATGCATTCCATCAAGGCTATCATGTATGCAACCCTGGGAGCCGACCGAAACTAGAGATAAACCATGCAGAATATAACCCATATTTATTTCGATGAAATTGATTCTACCAATGAAGAACTGAAGCGCCGCTACCGGAGCGTCGAAAAGCCCGCCGGCTGGACTGTTGTCTCGGCCGGTCATCAGACGGCCGGCAAGGGCCGGAGCGGGCATCAGTGGAAGTCGCCGACCGAGGATTCTGTGGCGACCAGTATGATTTTCTATCCGAAGGTCGGCATCCGGCACGTGCCGCGGCTGACCATCCTGGCCGGCATGGCGGTCGCCTCCGCCCTGGAAAAGCTCTATGATCTTCCGACGCGGCTCAAGTGGCCCAATGATGTCCTCATTAATGAGAAAAAAGTCTGCGGCATCCTCTGTGAGATGGAGCCGGATGGTGATCATGCGGCCTATGTCGTTGTCGGCATTGGCGTCAACGTTCATCAGAAGGAATTTCCGGAAGAGATCCGCGGCATGGCGACCTCAGTCGACCTGGCATTACAGAAATCCGGACGGGACCAGAAGTCCAGCCGCAGGGATATCGATCGGCAGATCTGGCTGGAATTCGCCCGCCTCTATGAGGCATTCGAGAAAACCGAGGATCTGTCCGCCCTCCAGGAGGAGTACAACAGCCGCCTGGTAAATGTAAACCAGACGGTTCGAATTCTGGATCCCTTGGGCGAATACACGGCGCAGTCTCTGGGAATCGATAAGCAGGGAGATCTCCTGGTAAAAAAAGAGGATGGAAGTCTCGTGGCCGTGAATTCCGGAGAAGTCCATGTGCGGGGAATCTATGGGTACGTGTAATAAGCCCCACAGCGGTCCGCTTATTACATTTTTGAAGCTATAAGAAGATAAAGAAAAAAGTAGAGAGAAAACTATGAATTATCAGGACCAGGTGGTGCTCTGCGGCGCCAGCAGCTATACGAAAAAATTTTATCTGAACCCGGACTTTGATTCGCTTCCGGATGACATCAAGAAGGAATTGAAGATCCTCTGTGTTCTTTTTACGGCGGATGTCGGCGGGACCATTGAGCTGGTCTTCGATGAGACCGGCACTATCCGGATCGTAACGGATGCCGAGGAGGGCGATGCGGCCTATGATGAAATCGGATCCGTCCTCAAGGTAAAGCAGCTGCAGAGAGAGCAGGGCGAACTTTTTGAAAAGTTGGAGGCCTATTATCGGGTCTTTGCTATGGGCATGGACCCCGAGCGTCTGTCGGATCCGGATTATCTGAAGGAATTCGGTATCGATCTGGAGGCGGAAGAGGAAGAGTGGGAGAAAAAATGACGACACAGAGCAAAGCACTCCATCCTCTACGGATCGGAAATGTCTCTCTGGAAAACAATCTGATTCTGGCACCCATGGCAGGCGTAAGCGACCTGCCATTTCGTTTGTTATGCAGGGAAATGGGCGCAGGCCTGGTCTGCATGGAGATGGTCAGTGCCAAAGCCATTCTCTATAACAATAAGAATACGAAGGAACTTTTGCGAATCGATCCCAAGGAGCGGCCGGTTTCTCTCCAGCTTTTCGGAAGCGATCCGGAGATCATGGCCGAAATGGCCAAGCGGATTGAAGCCCTGCCTTTCGATATTCTGGATATCAACATGGGCTGTCCGGTTCCCAAGGTAGTCAACAACGGAGAGGGCTCGGCCCTCATGAAGGATCCTCTTCTGGTCGGAAAAATCGTCAGTGCGGTTTCTTCTGCCATTCAGAAGCCTGTCACGATAAAGATCCGTAAGGGCTTCTATGCAGAGGAGCGGACGGCTCCGGAGATTGCCCATGTGGCAGAGGAGTCAGGTGCGGCTGCGGTTTCTGTCCATGGCCGGACCCGGGAGCAGTATTACAGCGGCAAAGCCGACTGGTCCATTATCCGTGAGGTCAAAGAAAGAGTTCATTCGATTCCGGTCCTGGGCAACGGTGACCTTCTGACCGGAAAGGATGTCGAGAGCATGTATGAGGAAACCGGCTGCGACGGATTTCTTATAGCCCGGGGTGCCCAGGGCAATCCCTGGATTTTCCGGCAGATGCTTCATTATCTTACGACCGGGGAAGAGGAAGCCCGTCCGGACCTTTCTGAAATGAAGGCCATGATGCTCCGCCATGCCCGCCGCATGATCGACTGCAAGGGCGAAGACATCGGCATGCGGGAGATGCGGAAGCACGCCGCCTGGTATACCATGGGCTATCGGGGAGCTTCCGCCTTCCGGAGAGAAGTGAATCAGGTGAAGACCTATGAGGACCTGGAGCAGCTTCTTGAGAAATATATACCAGCTCAGAATTGATCCGGCCGATTTTTCTATTCAGGATCAGATGAAGAAGCGGAGCTGCACCTGGCGTGATATGCCCTTGACAAGGCTGACAGCGACACCCTATAATATTTAATCGCGAACGTGGGTCTGGACCCGGAAACTTTCGGGAGCTTGCGCCAATTCGCGATTTTCAGTGACAGGTTTTCACAGGACAGTTTCATAAAGAAAGACAGCCAACTGCATTTCTTCGACGGCTGCCTTGTCCGGGAAAGCAGGTCATTATGGCATCGGTTTACATTTATATAAGAAGATAAAGAAAGGGTTCAGATCATGGAAGCAAAGAAAAATATCATGACAGCAGAAAAAAAGAAAATGCTGGAAGATGAGTACTATGATATTAAGAATGTTCGGATGAAGGAGAACTCCGAGAAAATCAAGGAGGCTCGTGCCCAGGGCGACCTTTCCGAGAACGCCGAGTATGATGCCGCCAAGGACGAGCAGGCTGAGCTGGCCGGCCGTATGGCTGAGATCGAGGCAATCCTTAAGAATGCCGAGGTTGTGGACCTTTCTGAACTGGATACCGACTCCATCAACATGGGATCTACCGTAAAGATTCTGGACATCGAGGAGAATGAGGAAATGACCTATCGTCTGACCGGTTCTCTGGAAGCCAATTCCGAGGAAGGAACCCTTTCGATCGAGTCCCCTCTGGGCGCTGCCCTGATGAAGGCCAAGACCGGAGATATCGTTACAGTAGAGGCTCCGATCGGCGAGCTTAAGTTCAAGGTGCTGGACTTCCAGCCGGGCAATTTAGGAGATTGATATGGCAAAGAACAATAATAATGGACAGACACAGGATCAAAACCAGCTTCTGAAGATCCGCCGAGAGAAACTTGCGAACCTGCAGGCAGAGGGCAAGGATCCTTTCAAGATCACCAAGTACGATCAGACCCACCATACCAGTGATATTCGGGAAAATTTCGCTCAGCTCGAAATCGTCCCGGAAGTTGATGCGGAAGGGAAGAGCATCATTCCCGAACTTTCTGAGATCCCAGCAGAAAAGGTCGTTTCCCTGGCCGGCCGGATTATGTTCAAGCGTGTCATGGGTAAGGCAAGCTTCATTAATATTCGTGATTTGAAGGGTGACATGCAGATCTATGTCTCCCGCAATGATCTTGGTGATGATGCATATGCGGATTTCAAGAAGTATGATGTTGGCGATATCGTTGGCGTCAAGGGATTTGCTTTCCGCACCAGGACCGGTGAGATCACCGTTCATGCCAAGGAACTGACTCTTCTTTCCAAGAGCCTGCAGATCCTTCCGGAGAAATTCCACGGACTTCAGGATACCGATACCCGCTATCGTCAGAGATATCTGGATCTGATCATGAATCAGGATTCCAGAGAGGTCTTCATCAAGCGGTCCAGGATTATTAAGGAGATCCGTGATTTCCTGGATGGCCGCGGATTCATGGAAGTCGAGACCCCGATTCTGGTTCACAATGCAGGCGGCGCCAATGCGCGTCCCTTCAACACCCACTACAATTCTCTGAATGAGGATGTAAAGCTTCGTATTTCCCTGGAGCTTTATCTGAAGCGGCTGATTGTCGGAGGCCTGGAGCGTGTCTTCGAGATCGGACGTGTATTCCGTAACGAAGGCGTCGATACCAAGCACAATCCTGAGTTTACCCTGATGGAGCTTTATCAGGCTTATACCGATTACAATGGCATGATGGAGCTGACCGAGTCTCTCTTCCGTGACCTGGCAGAGAAGATCTGTGGCGGCACCACCATCTGGTACGGAGATGAGGAAACAGGTCATGAAATTGACCTCGGTAAGCCTTTCCGCCGCCTGACTATGGTGGAAGCCATCAAGGAAGAGACCGGGATCGACTTCGATCAGGTAGGAAGCGATGAGGAAGCCAAGAAACTCGCTGATGAAAAGGGCATTTCCTATGAAGCCCGCCATAAGAAGGGTGATATCGTCAATCTCTTCTTTGATGAATTCTGCGAAGACAAGATGATTCAGCCGACCTTCATCATGGATCATCCGATCGAGATCAGCCCTCTGACCAAGAAGAAGCCGGACGATCCTTCCAAGGTAGAGCGTTTCGAACTTTACATCAATGGTTGGGAAATGTGCAACGCTTATTCTGAGCTGAACGATCCGATCGATCAGAGAGAGCGTTTCTTAGAGCAGGATGCCAATGCGGCAGCCGGCGATGAGGAAGCAGATCACGCAGATGAAGACTTCCTGACCGCTATGGAATATGGTATGCCTCCGACAGGCGGTATCGGTTATGGAATCGACCGTCTCTGCATGCTTCTGACCAATAGCCAGGCAATCCGGGATGTGTTGTTGTTCCCGACAATGAAGACCCTCAAGTCTGAAAACAATGAAGCACATGAGGGCGGAAAAGCCGGCGAAGAGAAGAGTTCCGAGACTGTTTCTGATCAGTCCGGGTTCTTTACCCCGAACGAAAAGATCGATTTTACCGGTGTAAAGATCGAGCCGCTGTTTGCGGATCAGGTCGATTTCGACACCTTCTCTAAGTCCGATTTCCGGGCGGTGAAGGTAAAGGCGTGCGAAGCTGTTCCGAAGAGTAAGAAGCTCTTAAAGTTCGTTCTGGACGACGGAACGGGCACGGATCGCGTGATTTTAAGCGGTATTCACGCCTATTACGAGCCGGAAGAGCTGGTCGGAAAGACCCTGATCGCCATCACGAATCTCCCGCCGAGAGCGATGATGGGGATCGACTCCTG
>JAQYBF010000070.1 GCA_029338875.1 Lachnospiraceae bacterium | reverse complement strand
CCCCGGAAGAAGCCAAAGCCTTCATATCGGTTAGTTCTTGCCCCTTCAAACCTTTGGTGACCGTTGCTGTCTGATAGACATGGACAGGGAGCCTTTCTTCTCTCCTAAGGAGATCCTCCAGAGTCTCAACAGAATCCACCGGCGGTTTGGTATTGGCCATGCAGACAAGGCTTGTCACACCGCCGGCTGCCGCAGCAGCGGAGCCGGTATGGATGTCTTCCTTGTAAGTCTGTCCGGGATCCCGGAAATGAACGTGGATATCCACAAGTCCCGGGCCGGCGCAGAGCCCCTCCCCGTCAATCAGGCCGTCCTCTTCTGACCGGGCCCTGTCAATCTCCTCTTCCCGGGCTTTCCGGATGGCAAGAATCCGATCACTTTCCATCAGAAGATCCGTGACCTCATCCCGTCCGGATGCCGGATCCATGACTCTTACATTCTGGATAATTCTCATGGCAGCCCCCTGAGCTTTCAATCGCTTTCCTCGATTTCCGGTCTATCTTTCATCACGATAAAAAGGCCTGCATTTATTCGAATCCGTCAAATGCAGGCCAATCCTGTCAAATTAAAAACGCTCCAGTTTCTTCAGAAGATCCTCCTCCGACAGGACCTGCTCGGCATCCATGCCCTGGGCAATGGAGGCTTCCACATTCTCGAGCCGGTCGTCGAAGAAAATGCAGTCCTTCGGATCCAGATCATAGACCCGGAAGAGGGTCTGATAGATTTCCGGCTCCGGTTTTGCCTTATGAATCATATAGGATACGATCATGCCGTCAATATCGGCCATGAAATCAGCATAGCGGGTATGACGTTTGAAAAGCGTATAAGAATAATTGGAAAGGAGATAGATCTGATAGCCCTTTTCCTTCAGCTCGTGAACCCGCTTCCAGGTCTTCGGCCGGGCCACATTCATATATTCTCCGTGATGGATGAACCAGCGGATGACCTCGATATCCTCGGGATATTCTTCCTCGTACTCGGAAATAATCTCATCATCCGTCTTTGTTGCAAGATCCAGCTGATGCCAGAGCTTTCTCGGATCATCGAACATCTCGTTTCCGATCCTTACCGCCTCGGATTCCGACAGGCCGTAGTCCATCAGCATATCCTTCCAACGGTACTGCATCAGTACATCTCCGACATCAAACACAATTGTCTTGTAGTTTTTCAATTTTCTATCCTTCCCGTTCTTCCAGTCAACATTCCCGCCTGCAGTGAAAGCAGTATTTTCCAGGTCAGAAGACAGCCGTTCCTTCTTCCATCCGGCCTGTCCAGATATAAAGCCATCAGCAGCAGAAACAGCACATATTCATGAGGGCCAGGTCCAGGCACCAGCTGTCCTGCATGTCATTATAAGGTCTGCCATAACGGCTGCCTCTGGTCTCGTACCAGCCTCCGTAGGCAGGTCCTCCGAAGGCGCCTGCCCCGCCGGACCGGATCTGATTCTGCAGCTGGCGGAACTGGAAATTCGAAGGCTCCATGGAGACGGCCTGATCGATATAACGGTTGGCATCGTCCATCCGGCCCAGGCCCAGACTTGCAGCGGCGGCCAGATAATACCAGCTTCCGTTCCGCTCCTCCTGCCCAATGCCGGACAGAGCGGTCATGGCCTCCTGATAGCGGCCCATGCGGATGAAGTTCATGGCGCCCTGCATGGCTGCACTGCCCTCGCTTCCGCCCGCATCGGGACCGCTCCGGTTGGTATAGGAATAGCCCCGGCTCCGGTAGCCGTTCTGCCGGTCCTTCATAATAATATCATAAGCCTGCTGGACTTCCTTGAAACGTTCCTCGGCTGCTTCCTTATTGGGATTGTTGATATTTGCATCCGGATGATATTTCCGGCTCAGGGTTCGATATGCTTTTTTGATTTCGTCGTCGCTTGCTTCCGGCGAGACGCCTAATACTCGATATGGATCCATCAGCTTGTCTTTCTACGTTCTTTCTTGATCTGGAGGTAGTCGTATTTGGTCCAGACTCCCGAATAGAGAATATTCCGGATCACTTCCGCATTCTTTAAGATCGGCATATGCTCGAATGCTCTGGCACATTCCTCCATCTGGGTCGTCAGGTACTGGCGGACAAAGGTCTCAAAGCATTCCGGACATTCATTGCGGCGGGCAATCAGAGGATTGTAATGCTTTTTCTTCATATCTTCCTGCAGATCCTCATAGGCATCCAGGACATAGATAAAGCGTCCCAGATAGAATCCCAGGGTATAGAGATCATCTGAAAAAGGATCCTTTTCCTTCATCTGACAGAGACATCCTAGCATTTCTCCGGTCAGAGAAGCAACCCTGGAAAGATTCTGCTCCCGGGCAAGCTCCATCTGATTCTGCTCCCGGATATAGTTCTCGACTGCGGCAGTCTGGCGGGGATATTTATCCTTTGCCTGCTTCACAACAGGAAGAAGAGAATCCGCCAGTTTCTTCTTAGCTTTTCTTCCGTCATCCTCATAATCATCCAGGAGATTATAGTAGCTTAAGACAAGGTCCATATAGGCGCCGTATTCCATAACCTCACTCGAAACTACGAGTTTTTTCTTCTTCGGATGCAGGGCACAGGTGAAGAGTCTGCTCTCCTCTTCCGGCTCATAGAGTCCGGACAGAAGCAGGCACAGGAAGGTCACGTCGTAATTTAAAAGGACCTGGCCTTTATTTCCTGCAATCTCCTTCAGCTTCTGACAGAGTCCGCAGTAATAGCTCTGATAAATCTCCTTGTCCTTATCCGAAAGAGATTTTTTATTCGCATTCACATACCCAAACATCTATAACACTTTCTTGCACAGTTCTTACGTCCTTTTACTCACAGGCAAAAGGCAGATCATATAATTCAGGAAAGCTTCTGATTTCTCCCGAAATTTCTTCTTCCTCAGGTCCGCTTGATAAAGGTCGTCTGGCACTTGGGGCAGCGGATCTCGATCCTGCCCTTGCCTCTGGGAACCCTGACCTTCTGTCCGCAGGTCGGGCAGGCATAGATTCGAAATGCCCGGTCCCGTTTTCTCTCTTCGGCACGGGCCTGGGAGGCATTGCTTCCGAAACGGATCTTTCTTCCGAGCTCTGTGAAAAAGGCCCGGGTCTTCCAGCCGATATCCTTGAAATTCTTAAAGAAATCCCTGGTGTGCGCTGTCATCTGCAGGAATTTCTGGTTCTCATAATAACGTTTGGACAGGTTACGGGAAAAGGTCCGAAAACATGCGTAAAAGAGAAGCAGAAGCGTCAGAAAATATAAAAGCTGACTTCTTGTGATCATTGTGATAATAAAAAGAACCAGGCTTGCAATAAGACTGGTCTTGGCCAGGGCATCCATGCCGTTCCTTCCGGAAAGCCATCTCTGAAATCTATAACCCATACAGATCTCTCCTTCCTTCGAAGTATCAGAAATTCAGTCTATACTAATTTTAAGGTTCAGACCGGCACTGTCAATGGAAGCGGGTCGGATTTAAGAAACATTTAAGAAAGAAGACTTTTCTTTTTCACAAAAAAGGCCCTCCCGGTTTTGGTGCCGGGAGGGTCATGATTTTCAGAATAAAAAGTAAAAGCAGAACGGTAAGCCGGGTTATGTCGTTGGATGATCATCTATCTAGGACGCCTGTCGCCAGACGCCTCAAGCGTCCAACCTGGAACTGGCGGGCCGCGTACGTTCCGACTTGGACTTGCTTCGGATGAGGTTTACATGGCATTCCCTGTTACCAGGAAATCGGTGGTCTCTTACACCGCCTTTTCACCCTTACCGGCTGGAAGCCGGCGGTATATCTCTGCTGCACTGTCTCGGGAGTCGCCTCCGGCGGACGTTATCCGCCATCCTTGCCCTGTGAAGCCCGGACTTTCCTCTCCCGCCCGAAGGCGGCAGCGATCATCTGTCCTGCTTTTACCGAATGACTATTATACATGAGAGGCCGGCCGTCCGACAAGTCTTTTCTTTGCGAAAGCAATCTGAAATTTTCTTCAGAAGCAGTGTTTAAAAGAATTCCTCTAAGACCTGTCAGGATACTCTTTTCAGAACTGCCATATAGAAAAGCTTTATACCGGGAAAACCGACCCTCCGATAAATTCCCTGACCAGGGACGTATTGTTGATGTCTTCCGGCGGTATGGACAGGAAATACTGGAGGAGCTTGATCAGGCGGACTGCCTCCGGATACATGGGACTGTCCTCCTCAATGCCATAAAGCTGAGGCAGAGCATAGAGCTTCAACACGGCCATCTCGTAGATCAGGGCCGAATTGAAGATCACATCCGCTCCGTCCTGGAAGGGGAAGATGTTCTTCTCCTCGCCGGCCCGGACACTGTGCCACATCTTTAAGGTTTCCTCCGCCGAAGTCCCCCGGGTCCTCGAATCTCTGACAATCCGCCGGATCAGACGTCCGTCTGTGGTCGACAGAGGATTATGCTCGTCGATTGACAGCTGAGTCAGGGCGGAAATATAGATCCGGAACTTATTTTCCCTCGGGATCATATAGGACAGGCGGTCGTTCAGTCCGTGAATGCCCTCGATGACCATGACATCGCCCTTGCCAAGCTGCATGAAGCGGCCCCGGCGCTCACTCTTTCCGGTCTTGAAATTGAAGACCGGAAGCTCTACCCGTTCTCCCCGGAGAAGAGCTGTCATATCCTGGTTGAAAAGCTCGATATCCAGGCAGTCGATGCTCTCAAGATCGATTTCTCCGGTTACAGGATCCCTGGGGCAACGCTCCCGGTCCATGTAGTAATCATCCAGAGAAAGGGGATGCGGGGTGACGCCCTGGGCTCTCAGCTGGGTGGACAGACGGTAGGAAAAGGAGGTTTTTCCCGAGGAAGAAGGGCCTGCGATCATGACAAAACGCTTCTTGGGGTCTCCTGCGATCTGCCGGGCCAGGTTTCCGATCCGCTCCTCCATCTGAGCCTCGGACATGAGAATGATGTCCCTGGCTCCGCCGTGGGAAACCGCATCGTTTAAGGCGCCGACGGTTGGAATTCCAAGTTCCTCGCTCCAGCCGCCCGAATGGCGCTGGGTCAGATAGAGTTTCTTTGAAGGATTGAAATCGGCCACGACTCTGGCATCCTTATAGGGGAAAAGGAGAACGAAGCCGTCCTCATAGAGCTTCAGATCAAAATAGCGTAAGAAGCCGGTCGATGGAACCATGTAGCCATAGAAATAATCCTTGCAGCCGCAGAGATCATAGAGATGAATAGTGGATGCACTGCGGTATTTGAGCAGGCGCTCCTTATTGGGCATCTTGGCCTTCTGAAAGATCTCCCGGGCCTCTCTGGTACTGGTCGTATATTTGCGGATCGGATAATCCATCTCGACCAGGCTCTGCATGGTGTCCTTCAGTTTGGAAAGTAAGTCCTGATCCAAAGGCGTCTTTGCTTCCAGCCGGCAGAAATAGGCCTGATCCAGAGAGAAGAGAACCTGGATATCCGGAGTTTCATCCGGAAGAATCAGGTCAATGGCTTTCTGCATGAGAAGGACCATGGATCTCCGGTAAGCTCTCCGTCCGTCGATATTACCGGTCGTGATCATGGTCACCGGGTGGTCGTTCTCAATTTCCGAAACCAGCTCATGCAGGCGGTTATCCTGCTTGGCCAGTACAATATCATCCTTATATTCTTTTTTCACCAGGTCCGCCAGATAGCGATAGCTGGACTTGTCAGGGACCTGATAGGTTTTTTCTTTAACCTTGATTTCCATAAATCGCATCACTCCCTAAAGTTCACATTATTGTCAGATTTTCCTTGTATGACCTTCTTTTATTTCAGGCCTGCCATAATCAAAAAATATATTCCTGTACGGAAAATCCAAATGATTCTGAAATTACATAACAAGAAAAGGCTCGCAGACCGGCATCTTCTCGATTTGAAGATCCGGCAGGCGTCTCTCTAAGGCTTCCTCCATGTAATCCATGAAGACATGCTCCAGTCCGTAATGGCCGGCATCGATCACAGAAAGGCCCTGGGTCACAGCATCAATTCCGCTGTGATGATCGATGTCCCCGGTAATCAGGACATCCGCGCCGGCCTCAAGCGCTGCAGGAATTTCACTCTTTCCGGAGCCTCCGATCACAGAGATCCGGCGAACCTTCTTTTCGGGATCGCCAAAGAGACGGACGTGTGGAATATCAAACTGTTTTTTCACAAATTCGCAGAGAGAGGACAGGCTCATCTCTTCCTTCAGATTCGAAACCGAGCCCATCATGGCCAAAGGATCCAGGGGCTGGCAGGGTGTTTCTCTCCGGCTTCCGTCATCATGAAAGAGCGGGCCCTCTGTAAATCCCAGTCTCTGATCGATGGCATCCCGCATACCGCATTTGTCAAAGCAGGTGTGCATGGCAATATAGCCGATCCGGTCTTCAGCCAGGCGGAGAATTCTCTGTCCGACGAAATCCCGGTCGCTGACCGTATTGATACCATGAAATATCAGAGGATGGTGGCTTAAAATGACATCTGCCTTCCATTCCTCCGCCCGGTCAATGACCTCTTTTGTGACATCCACGCAGAGCAGAATCCGGTCTGCCTTCCAGTCCGACCGGCCGACCTGAAGACCGGAATTGTCCCAGTCCTCCTGATCACAAAAAGGAGCCAGGGAATCCAGCTCCTTGTACAGATTACCAAGTGTCATAACTTTCCTTGCCCCTGTAAAATCACAATTTCAAATTTGATTTCCATCTGAAAAAGGAAAACCGGATGCCAAGAAGACCGTCCGGCTGATTTTCCTTACTTTCTTTCTACGATCTGCAGAGCCAGATTCAGGAGAGCCATGTCCTCCCGAAGATTCTTAAGGCGCGTCCGGATCCGTTCATCTTGGTTGTCTGCCTGCTCGAGAGAACGGGCAATCTCCATCTGAATGTCCGACTCATGGTGGAGGTAGCGCTTCAGCGCCGGATCCTTTTTCATAAGAAGAACCGGTCCAAATTTAAAACCAAGCTTTAAGCAGAGCGGCTGAGGCAGACCCTGGCTTCTCCAGAAGGATGCCAGATCTGCAGGCTTCAATCCTTCTGCCGAAGTATTCGCATTCCGATCTTCTGCTACTGCTGCAGAAGGCTTAGAATTCTGATCTTCCTTCTGGTCTATATTTGTAGAAGCAATCACCGGAGGGAGAACCTTCATGAGAAAATAGAACTTTTCCTCTTCCTCGGCGATTTCCTCATCGACCAGACGGAAACCCTCTACATGGAGGAATTCCCGGAATTCCGGGATCTCGGACTGGGGCTGAAGAATCAGGACCTGGAGGGAAGAAAGCTTGTCCTTCGCTTCTCTCAGGATCCTCTGCATGACAATGCCGCCCATGCCGGAAATCACAGCACAGTCGGCCTCACCGGCCTGAAATTCCGAGAAGCCGTCGGACAGACGGGTCTCGATTTTTCCGGCCAGGCCCTCTTCTTCGATATGGGTCTTTGCCCGGTCCAGAGGGCCTTCTCTTAAATCCATGGCAATGGCGGACGGAATCCGGCCGCTTTTTACCAGATCAATGGGGAGCCAGCCGTGGTCGGTTCCGATATCAGCGAGCTTCAGATCCTCGGGAACCATATCATATAAGGCCTGAAGACGGGGAGACAGAGGGTGAAGGCCCTCCATCCCTGTCTCTTCTCTTTGGGTGACAGTTGTTTCCATAACTTCCTTATCCCTGTTTTCCATCTTCATTACTCCAGATAGTCCTTCAGCTTGCGGGAACGGCTGGGATGACGAAGCTTACGCAGAGCCTTGGCTTCGATCTGCCGGATCCTCTCACGGGTGACATTGAATTCCTTGCCGACTTCCTCAAGAGTTCTGGAACGGCCGTCCTCCAGACCAAAGCGGAGAATCAGAACCTTCTGCTCTCTCTCAGTCAGAGTGCCCAGGACTTCCTGAAGCTGTTCCTTCAGAAGGGTGAAGGTAGCCGCATCAGCGGGAACCGGTGCGTTATCATCCTGAATGAAGTCACCGAGATGAGAGTCTTCCTCTTCACCGATAGGTGTCTCCAGAGAAACCGGCTCCTGAGAAATCTTCAGAATCTCACGAACACGGTCAACAGAGATATCCATCTTCTCGGCGATCTCTTCCGGAGTAGGCTCACGGCCTAACTCCTGGAGCAGCTGACGTGCCACACGGACCTGCTTGTTAATGGTCTCAACCATATGAACCGGGATACGGATGGTCCGGGCCTGGTCAGCGATGGCACGGGTGATAGCCTGACGGATCCACCAGGTTGCATAGGTGGAGAACTTGTAGCCCTTACGGTAGTCAAACTTCTCAACAGCCTTGATCAGACCCAGGTTTCCTTCCTGGATCAGATCCAGGAAAAGCATGCCTCTGCCGACATAACGCTTGGCAATGGAAACAACCAGACGAAGATTGGCCTCGGCCAGACGCTGTTTGGCGGACTCATCACCGAGCTCCATCCGCTTGGCAAGCTCGATCTCCTCATCTGCTGTCAGAAGAGGGACCTTTCCGATTTCCTTTAAGTACATGCGGACCGGATCCTCGATGGAGACACCGTCCGGAACCGACAGGTCGATATTGGCGGTATCAACCTCATCCTCTTCGGACAGATCAATGTCATCGTCATCGTCATCGGTATCGTCCTCACGCATGATATCGATATTGTTCTTCTCCAGGAAATCCAGGATCAGATCAAACTGCTCATCGCGAAGCTTCAAGCCCTGGAAATGGGAATTGATCATGGAATAATCCAGGACATTGTTGTTCTTCCTGGCATCGGCAAGAAGCTCCTGGAGACGTCTGGACATCTCATCCTTGCCGGCTTCTTCAACCGTCTTTTCCTTGGGCTTTTCGGCCTTGGTCTTCTTTTTCCCGGCGGACTTTGTCTTGGCCTTGGAAGCAGTCTTCCCTGCGGTCTTCGTTTCGGACTTCTCTGCTGTCTTGGTCTTCTTCTCAGAATCCTTTACTGCATCTTTTTCCATGTTTTTACTCTCCTCTGCAGAACGAATCTTCTTGTTCTCTTCGGCGCTCTTTGCTGCCATGGTGATCTCCTTCTATGTAACTATATGAAAAACCTCTTCGGATTTTCTCTCAGCCTACTTCCTCCCGGCCGGAGCCGTGAATTTTGTCTGTTTCAGCTTCTGAAGCAGATTCTTGTTCTCTATAATCCGGTTGAACTTTGTCGGATCTCTTGGGTCCATCCTCTTCTCTTCCTCCTGAATGGCCCGTTCCTTCAGGCGGAAAACGGTCTCACTCAGGGCCTTGGCCCAGTCATCCGGAGTCTCCAAAAGATTCTCTCCCGTATGGAAAATTCTTGCCACCTCGGCCTGCTCGTCCTCCAGCTCATAATGGGTGACCAATGCCGCCGGATTGTATCCTTCCTCCAGATTCTTCCCCTGGTAGATATCCTCGGCCAGATCCCGGTGAACTCCCTCGGTAAAGTCCGAAGGCTTGAGATAATCCCGGACCTGATCCAGGACATCCGGATATTCGGCCATCCAGGACAGAAGCAGCCGCTCCGATTCCTGATAGCCCTCATCCTTCGACTGGAGCCGGGCCTGTCTTCTCTGAACCGGCAGGGGCGCGGGGCCGATCTCCTCCGGCTCAGGGTCCGCACGGACGCCCTTTGTCACTTCCTCGGCCAGAAGCTTTAAGAAGCTCTCCCGGGGCATCTGATAGTCCCGGCAGAGGACATCGATATAATTGTTCCGCTCCATCTCCTCCGGGAAGGTTTCAATGACCCGGTCGGCCATGGCGACCTGGAAATCCGTCTTCTGCTGGGGATCCTTCAGATCATAATCCCGCATCAGCATGCGGATCTCATAGAGGAAGGCATTTTCGGCCGTCTCGATCCGCTTCTCGTATTCCTCCGGGCCCAGGGCTTTTAAGAATTCATCCGGGTCCTTATAGGGCCTCATGTTGATGACCCGGCAGGCAATGCCGGCCTTGCGGAAGAGGCGGATGGCCTTCAGGGCCGCATCCACGCCGGCACCGTCGCTGTCATAGGAAAGAAGGACCGGCTTTCGGTAATTCTTCAGAACCGCTACATTTTCCTCGGTCAGAGCCGTGCCGAGCGATGCGACCGTATTGTCAAAGCCGCCCTGGTGCATGGAGATGACATCCATGTAGCCCTCGCAGAGGATGAATTCCCTTCTCCTCGAACCCCTGGCAATGTGCATGCCGTAGAGGGTCTTTCTTTTATTGAAAATCTCGGTCTCCGGCGAGTTCAGATACTTGGGCGTATGCTCGCCCGGACTTCCCATGACCCGTCCGCCGAAGGCAATGACATGTCTTCTCGGGTCCATAATGGGAAATATAACCCGGTTCCAGAAGCGGTCCTTGGGGCCGCGGTCGTCCCGGTAGGTAATAAGGCCGGAATCCTTTAAAAGGTCATCCTTATAGCCCTGCCCCTTCAGATACTGGTAGAGGCCGTCGCTTCGGGTGCCGGAAAAGCCCAGACCGAATTTGGTCATGATCTCAGGGGTCAGCTTCCGTTCCTGAAAATACTTGAGGCCGATCTTCCCCTCCGGGGAATGGAGGAGGCGGTAGAAGTAGGTGGCCGCATCCTTATGGACGGCCAGGAGCTGCTCTCTTCTGGTCTGTCTGGCCTTTTCGTCCCGGCTCATCTCTCTTTTGGGAAGGTCGACACCGGCCCGGTTGGCCAGCTCCTCGACTGCCTCAGGGAAGGACATATTCTCCTTCTCCATGAGGAAGGTAAAGACATTGCCGCCCTTGTGACAGCCGAAGCAGTAATACATGCCCTTGGACGGTGTCACGGAAAAGGACGGCGTCTTCTCCGAATGGAAGGGACAGAGGCCGAAATAGGTAGACCCCCGCCGCTCCAGATGGACATACTGGCCGATCACATCGAGGATGTCATTTTTCTCCCTGACTTCTTCAATTATTTCATCCGAATATCTTGGCATCTTTTATCTCGTTATATAAGTCATATCATGATGTGGGTGTCATAAGTATGATAACCGGATCGCTTCGTGCTTCGCACTCCCGCGATCCTCCCTCAGCAGAACCCTGCTGAATGTAAACCAGCAATCAGAAACCGTCGACCTGCCAGGCCTGAGGCATGAAGAGTTCGTTGAATTTGGTGACCGCATACTGATCCGTCATACCCGAAATATAGTCCGCGATCATCCGGTCCTTTTCGACCTCGCCCTTCTGGTAAGACCGCATGTATTTGGCCGGAATCAGATCCGGCATCTCGTCTGCATGATCCATATAGAAATCAAAGAGACCATCCAGCATACGGCCGGCCTTAACCTCTTCTCCCTTGGCCACCGGATTGGTATAGACCGAATCAAAGAGGAACGTTCGAAGGTCAATCAGGGCATCATAGATCTCATCGGACATGCAGATTTCCGGTTTGTCATAGCTGTTGACAATGACATCGTGAACCAGTGTGTTCAGACGGTCGTGACCGTTTTTGCCCAGGGTTTTCCGGATTTCCAGAGGAATCATATCCTCGCTTAAAATTTCCGCCCGGATGCTGTCATCGATATCCGCATTGACATAGGCGATCTTGTCCGCCAGACGGACGGCCTGTCCCTCCGGCGTATGGGGATGCAGCTCCAGCTCATGGTTTAAAATGCCATCCCGGACCTCCCAGGTCAGATTCAGTCCCTGGCCGTCCTTTTCCAGCTTCTCAACGATCCGGACCGACTGCTCATTATGGCGGAAACCGCCTTTCAGCTTCTTGTTCAGTGTCCGCTCTCCGGCATGGCCGAAGGGGGTATGGCCCAGATCGTGGCCTAAGGCGATGGCCTCGGTCAGGTCTTCATTTAACCGTAAGGCCTTGACGATGGTTCTTGCAATCTGTGATACTTCCAGGGTATGGGAAAGACGGGTCCGGTAATGGTCGCCCAGAGGCGTCAGAAAAACCTGGGTCTTGTTCTTCAGTCTTCGGAAGGACTTGCAGTGGAGAATCCGGTCCCGGTCTCTCTGAAAGAGAGGGCGGATATCGCACTGGGGTTCTTCCCGGTCACGGCCCCTGGAATTCTGGCTCAGAGTTGCATAAGGGCTTAGGGTTTCTGCCTGAATTGTTTCAATCTGTTCCCGAATGGTCATAGTGAAACCTCCCTCCCCGGTGTCTGAATCCGATCAATGATGTACTGATTGCCAAAGCCCGGCCGATGAGACAAAGCTTTGTAGAAATCACCGATCGAACCCGATCTGTCACAATAAATGAATTCCGTACACACTTCGAAAATCCTTTTTTAATCGCAAAATATTTTTAAAATTTTTGTTTTTATTTCTGTACAAAAATTTACCCTTCTGAAATTTCTGTCAGGACTTGCTTTTCTTATGGTAGAATGGTACAGATTATAAAAATATACTTTACAGGGAGGTTAGCCTTGGCTGAATCAAAGCAGAAAATTATTCTGACCGGTGATCGTCCGACCGGCAGACTTCATTTAGGACATTATGTCGGATCCCTCCGTCGGAGAGTGGAACTCCAGAATTCCGGAGAATACGACAAGATCTATATTCTCGTAGCCGATGATCAGGCTCTGACCGACAACGCAGACAACCCGGAAAAGATCCGCGACAATATGATCCAGGTCGCTCTGGATTATCTCTCGGTCGGCATCGATCCGGAGATTTCCAATATCTGTGTCCAGTCACAGATCCCGGCTCTCCACGCCCTGACCTTCTATTATATGAATCTGGTTACGACCGCCCGTCTGTCCCGGAACCCGACCGTAAAGGCCGAGATGGCTCAGAAAGGCTTCGATCAGGAAGGACTTCCGGCTGGTTTCTTCACCTATCCGGTTTCCCAGACCGCTGATATCACAGCCTTCAAGGCAACCACCGTTCCGGCCGGTGAGGACCAGGAGCCCATGCTGGAGCAGGCCAGAGAGATTGTCCGGAAGTTCAACCAGACCTACGGCGATGTCCTGGTAGAGCCCCAGATTCTCCTTCCCGATGTCAAGGCCCAGCTCCGTCTGCCCGGCATTGACGGCCAGGCCAAGATGAGCAAGTCTCTCGGCAACTGCATCTATCTGTCCGATACCCCTGCAGAAGTTAAGGAAAAGATCATGAAGCGGACCTATACCGATCCGACCCATCTGAAGATCGAGGATCCGGGCCATGTCGAGGGCAATATCGTATTTACCTATCTCGATGCCTTCGCAAACGATGACATGTTCGCTGAATATCTGCCGGACTACAAGAATCTCGATGAAATGAAAGAGCACTATCAGAGAGGCGGCCTCGGCGACGTGAAGTGCAAGAAGTTCCTGATCAAGGTTCTCGAGGAGACCCTCTCTCCCATACGCGCCCGCCGTGCCGAATGGGCAAAGCGGATCCCCGATGTCTATGATATTTTAAAGACCGGTACCGAACGCGCCGTTGAGGAAACCAACAAGACTCTGGAAGAGGTTCGTTCCGCTATGCGGATCGACTATTTCAAGGACGGCTCCATCATCGACCAGTGGGAAAAGATCATCAACGGATAGTTATGAAAAAGAAAGACGAAACAAAAACGAAAACCCCGAAGGTTCGTAAGCCCCTTTCCCGGCTTGCGAAGATTCTGATTGCTGTCATCATTGCCGCCATTGCGGCTCTGCTTCTTGCAGGCATTCTCTTTATTCACCAGAAAACCGGCGGCAATCTGGAGCTTGTCGGAAAGAAGCTGGATATCAAGGAATCCGCTCTTTTCAAGGATGTCGATACGAGTAAGATCACCAAAGCCGAGATTTACATGAACGCCGGCACCCTGAAAGGACAGACCATCACTCTGACCAAGGAAGATCAGGCCGATGAGCTGAACAAACTGGTGAAGACCTTCTTCCGCTCCCGCAACCGTTACGGGACAGCGGATTCCACCAGTCTGAAGAAGAATGACTACGAATATCGGGTTACATTTACCGCAGGAGATACAACGGTCAATATCTGGTACTATAATACCTACATCCTCCGCATTCAGGGGGGCTACTACTATCAGGCTCCTGCCGTCAATAATGACGATCTGAACGATATCCTGGACCGCTATTACGCCAAGGATCACTACAGTTACTTCCCTTAACGAATTTTTCCTATAAGAATCGATCCGGATATCAATACAGATTCACCTGTCAAGACAAAAGCTGTAAAAGCAAAAAGGCCCGGCCAGGATTCTTCCTGTCAGCCGGACCTTTTTCTTGTAAAATTTCCATAAGAGAAATATAGACCATGACAATCAATATCCCCCGCTACCGTTTTGAACAACTTCAGAAGTCGCTCCCGGGCCTTCAGCCGGACATGCCGGAAGGCTTTTTCCGCCTGGCCATGCTTCTGACCGATGATCTTTTCGAGCCGGTCCACCAGGAGAAAAGCCGGGATTACCGGCTGATCTACCAGATGAATGATGCCGTGGAGAGCTTTCTGATCTTTAAGGACTGCCATTCCAGCGGAAATCTGGACCCCTCCTGGGAAGGACCCCTGGAGGCCAGTCTCGAGAAACGTGTCGAAGAAAAGAAAGAAGACAGCGTTCCAGATCGGGCCTTTCATCAGGAAGCTGCCAAAGATACGGATGTCAGGGCCGGGAATCATACAGACTATGTCCTCATCCTCCGCCAGGGGCCGACCCCCTATCTCCTCTTCTTTTCCGACATTGAGATTGAGGACCACTACTATAACTACTGCAGGGTCGGTCACAACTGGGTCCAGGGCCAGGCCCGGATCCGGAACCTGTCCTGCCACATCTGGAATCTCTGGGACAAGTACACCTATATGGGGCCTGATTCCTGCTCGCCCCTGGAAAAGCGCCTGGTCCGCCTCAACCATTTCCCGCCTCTGAACTACACCTGCTACTCCTACCTGCCCGAGGACTACATCATCCCCTTCGAGGAAGCCTGGAAGGTCGATTCCGATGCCGTCCGGATTCTTCGTGGGTACATCCGTAAGGCGAAGGATTACAGCCTTGGCTTCGCTCTATCTTTCTTAAAATGGATTCCAAGCCGGAGAAATATAAGGCGTTTCGCCCGTCTCCTGCAGAAGCCGGCGCATCAGCCCGTCCTCGATCTGATCTGGGAGGACCTGGATCGGGCCGGATCCATTTACCCGGACCGGGTCTATGATGAAAAACGGGAAGCAGACCACAGGACACTCCGGGAAAAGGCCATAAAAAGAAAAGCCCTTCTGGAAAGTCAGGGCAGGCGCGTTGTCCTGCTCCAGGAAGAACCTTTTCTCTACGATGAATCCGATGAATTAACCTACAAGGTCCTGCTTCTGATTCAGGTTCAAGAGGGCCGGCGAGTGGATACGCAGGTGGAAATTTTTCAATAAAAAAACTTTTCAATAAAACCCGGATCTATAAACAAAAATCTTCATTTCCAGTCAGAATGCTGATAAAAAACAAAGATCTTCCTTTCCGGTCAGAATGCTGATTGTGAAAGGAAGATCTTTTTATTCTTTCAAACCGAAACTTACTGGTTCTTCAGTCTCTTGTCCAGCTTCACTGCCAGATGGGTTCCGATGGACTGGAAGACCTGAACCATGACGATCAGAAGGATGACCGCACAGATCATGATCAAATACTTATAACGGTAGTAGCCGTAGTTGATGGCGATCTTACCAAGACCGCCTCCGCCGATAACACCGCTCATGGCTGTATAGCCAAGGATAGTGGTGATGGCGATGGTAAAGTTCGAGATCAGGGACGGTACGCTCTCCGGAATCAGAACCTTGGTAATGATCTGAAAGGGAGTGGCGCCCATGCTCTGGGCTGCTTCAATGACATTGGGATTGACTTCCCGGAGACTGGATTCCACCAGACGGGAGACAAAGGGGAAGGAAGCAATGACCAGTGGAATGATCGAAGGCGCAGTTCCGACAACGGTTCCCATAATCAGTCTGGTCAGAGGCATGACCACGATCATAAGGATCAGGAAAGGTACGGAACGAAGCAGGTTGATTAAGATATTTAAGAAAGACATGAGTCCCTTGGGAAGGGGTGCAATGCCTTTCTTCTCACCGACGACTAAGAGAACGCCTAAGGGAAGGCCGATCAGAATGGCAAAGAAGGTCGAAAGGACGGTCGCATAAAGGGTTTCCCAGGTTGCCTGGAGGAATTCCGTTGAAAGGATCTCCCAGGTCTCATGTAAGGATTCTGCTGAAAAAATGTCCATTTACTCCACCTCCTCGACTTCAATATCCTTGGTCTTTCGGATATAGGCGATTGCACGATCTACGGTTTCCTTACTGTCATCAATTCCAAGAATCATGGTTCCGTAAGCCTTCTTTCCGATGCTTCTGGTCGAAGCGAACAGAATGCTGGCCAGGATTCCCTCTTCCTCTGCCATCTGGGCGATCAGAGGCTTGCTGGTTGCATAGGCTCCGTTATAGACGACACGGATCTTATGCATGGTCTTCGGGAACTCCGCATCCTGGAAGCCGTCCGGATAAACCAGACGCTTGGCGGCATCGGACTTGGGCTGGGAGAAGACATCAGTGACATTTCCCTCTTCTACTACAGAGCCATGGTCCAGAATAGCCACCCGGTTGCAGATCTCTTCGACCACATTCATCTGGTGGGTAATGATGATCACGGTCAGACCCATCTTGTCATGAATGTCCCGGATCAGTTCCAGGATGGCATGGGTGGTCTTGGGATCCAGAGCCGAGGTTGCCTCGTCGCAGAGGAGAACCTTTGGATTGGTGGCCAGGGCTCTTGCGATGGCGATCCGCTGCTGCTGTCCGCCGGAAAGCTGGGCAGGGTATACATTTGCCTTATCGGGCAGGCCGACAAGCTCCAGAAGCTCTCTTGCCTTCTTCTCGGCCTCTGCCTTGGGCGTTCCGGAAAGTTCCAGGGGAAAGCAGATGTTCTTCAGGCAGGTTCTCTGCATGAGAAGGTTGAAGCTCTGGAAAATCATGGTGATATTTCTCCGCTTCTCGCGAAGCTGTGCCGGGGAAAGCTTGGTCATATCCACGCCGTCGACCAGGACTGCGCCGCTGGTCGGACTCTCCAGCATATTGATACAGCGGACCAGGGTGGATTTGCCGGCGCCGCTCATGCCGATGATGCCGTAGATATCACCGTCATTCACGGTCAGGCAGATGTCCTTTAAGGCATCGACGTCCCCATCCTTTGTTGTAAAGGTTTTATTCAGATGATCTAACTGAATCATAAATTACTCCTGACTACTGTCATGATTCGGGCGAATCATGGCCTGCGCAGACTCTGACGGGTTAAGCCCCTTCTTTCATAGAATCTGCTATTTCTAGAGTTTATACATATCTTCAATATTTTACTCTATTCTTCTTTTTCCTTCCATGCTTTTTCCATAAAAAGGGCCGCAAACAGAACTTTCTGAATTTCCTGCAGAAATGCTTCTGTTTGCGGCGCCTGAGTCATTTTATGGAGAATGGAATCCGTCCTGAATATTCACCTCTGAAGTCTTCATTTCAAAGCCTTCATTTCTGATTCTTCATTCGGGATTCCTCATGAATGAACCTTGAATTGAATCTTGAATCACTTCTTCAGATCATCCAGAGAATCTGACTTGCCGCCATAGATTCCCATAGGCTCAACGTGGATGGTAGCAACGGACACAACGTTGGTGCCGTTTTCCTTGTTGAAGTCATCCAGATAAGGCTGATGCTGGAAGTAGTTGGCGTAGATCTCACCGGAATCAACAACCTTGTTGGGCTGTACGTAATCGGTGAATTCCTTTACTTCAAGGGTAATATCCTTTTCTGCCAGGATCTTGGCTGCTTCCTTCAAAATCTCTGCGTGGGGAGTCGGAGAAGCTGCAACGGTGATGGTAGTTCCCTTCAGGCTGTCATAATCAACAGAATCATCATAGCCGTTTCCGGGATTATCAACAGTAGAAACGATGGCGCCATCATACTTCTTGTCGATGAAGTCCTTGACCTGCTGGCTTTCCAGAGCTGCAACCAGTGCCTTGGTCTCAGGCTTCTCTTCGTTGCCCTTCTTTACGGCAATGACATTGCCGTATGCGGAAGAAGAACCTTCCTGAGCCAGTGCATCCTTGGGATTCAGCTTGGCATCCAGAGCGTAGTTGGAATTGATGACTGCATAGTTGACATCCTTTAATACGTTGGGAACCTGAGCAGCTTCAACTTCCTTGAAGTCTACATTGTAGGGATTCTCTTTGATGTCCTTGATGGTAGCAGTGATTCCTGCATCCTTCTTCAACTTGATGATTCCCTGATCCTGGAGGAGAAGCAGTGCTCTGGCCTCGTTAGTCGTATCATTGGGAACTGCGATGGTAACCTTTTTGCTGCTGCCGCAGCCTGCAAGCAGGCCGATCGATGCGACTGCTGTAAGAAGCAGTGCTAAAACTCTCTTTTTCATAAATAGTCCTCACTTTCTTTACGGATTCTCATCCGTCTCTCCATACGTTGAATAATTTGTCATCTCTGATTTACAAGTCATATCCTACCTGTTTTACAGGAGTATGTAAAATATATATGATTTATTTCTGGATATAGCCTGTTCCTATAGCAAGAATTATTTATAACAAATAAAGACCGACCTGAAAGCGGATTTCAGTTTTCTTCAACTACCTGCAGAACCAGTCCGTGCTTCCGCGCCGCCTCCCTGGCCGATTCTTCCAGGCTTTCCGGTACATCGATATAATAGATATCCCGGTCGATCGGATGGCCGGCTCCGAAATCCCTGGGGTCCACCATTCCGCCGATGCCATTGATGCCGATCGAATCCGCCAGATAGTGGCCGGACCGGACATGGCGGATGCCCTCTTCCTTCAGGGCCTTTTTGATCTTCTGCCAGCTTTCCCTGTCCTTTTTCTTATAGATGGTTACCTTTTTCTCGCCGAACATGTAAGTCTCCTGTTTTCTTATTTCAAACTCTTCCCGCTGTTTCCCTGCTTCACCAGAAGCTCCTGAATGAGACGGCTGACACCGCCTGCCAGCTGGTCGACCTTCTGAATACGGACAAAATCACTTCTGTAGATCCGCTTTACATTTTTTACATAGAGATTGGGGCCGGTGTAGATGGCGCCGAGGGTCAGGCCCTCCTGACGGAGCTTCTTCACAGCCTCCTCCGTATCACTGACGCCCTCTTCATTGCCGTAATTATGCTTGAAGACATCCTTGCCCTGGGCCGGCACCTGGGTGGAATCGGAAGGATTGGCATCGGTCATGACCAGAAGAATGTGCTGGCCCTTCCCCTCTTTCCGGATCCTCTCCTCGATCAGCCGTCCGGTCAGGGACAGAGCCAGGCCGTCCCGGTTCCAGCCGGCAGCCGCATAGCGGAAGATGCCCGTCCGGTCCGGGCTGTCGTAGTCCTTCAGAATCTGAACGACTGTAAAGCCACGGAGAGAATGAAAGTCCAGAATCCGGGTCCGGACATGGATCCGGTTCAGGCTCTCCGCAATGACATAGGCCTGGGCCGCGATGGTCTCCTGATAGGGGCTCCGGGAAGCCGACGCATCCAGAAGGAGGTCGATGGTCAGGCTGTTTTCGACCTCATCGCCCGGCCGGGTGAAGACCTCCGGATCCCGTAAAACCGGCATCCGGTAGGTCTTCTCGGTATCCAGCCGTCCGGCCCGGCTGGAAATGGGCAGGGGCTCGAAAAAGCTGGCCAGAACTGTTTCAAGCTCCGCCGAAAGCTTCTTCACACTGGCCTCGATCTGCATGTAATTTTTCTGATAGAAGTCCTGGTTCTTTTTGGCCTGTTCCAGGGTCTGCCGGTCAACGAGATCACTCTCGGTCAAATGTCGGCCGGCTCTCTCATCATCCTTTTTCCATCCGTCTTCGCTCGAATCGAGGGTGGCAGAAGCTGTGCTTTTCTTCTGTCCGGCCCTGGTCACCCAGAGACTGCAGTACTGGTGACGTCCCTTGCAGAGATCATTTTCCAGGGTCTTTCTTTCCTTATCGGTCAGGATGCAGGGACCGAAGCAGCTTTCGATATAGTCCTGGTCTGCCTTGGTCTTCTCCGAGACATGCTTGTCCATAAGTCCGCCGGCAGATTTCGAGCCTCCTTCTCCGTCTCCGGCTCCGGACAGATCCTGTCTCTGCAGAAGGGAATCGACATGATGAGTTTCCCGGTGCAGCATCTTTTCCAGAAGGTCCTTCATGGGTCCGGCCGCCTGAAAGCCATGCTCGACATCCATGCGGAAGTCCGAGAAATGGAAGCCTTCGAGTAAAATTTCCTTCAGATGGCGGACCACTTCTTCCGTCGAGGCCTCCGGATCCTGATAATCCACCAGGGCCCAGACTTTTTTCTCATGAGGAGATAGACGGGGGAGTGCCTGGTTCATGACAAAGGTCCAGCGGTATTTCTGCAGATCCAGAACCAGGGGATCGTTCATCATCATTTCCTGGCGGGACAGGCGGGCATCGTTATCGAGATATTGACGGGCATAGTCCGTGCGGAGAGTGCACAGGGCCGGCCGTTTCGGAAGTTCCTTCTGATAAAGCCAGTTCTCCAGGCAGAGCCAGACCAGAGAATCGAAGTCCGCCGCCTTGGCCGCTCCCTGATAGGAGAGGAAGAAGCCGTTTAAAGCATCCCGGTCCAGCCATTTCTGGGACAGACCGATGACGAGATTCATGTAATAATCCGCCTGATCCCTCCGGACAGCCAGAAAAGGCGGCTCCAGGTCATAGTTCCCCGCAGCCGCCCATACAATATTCAGAGCTCTCCGCTCTCCTTCGCTATAGTGTCTTTCCAGCATATCAGGAGAATACCTCCTTCGATGTCAGGTCTCCCGGAATCCGTCCCTTGATCAGGTCACGGATTACATTTTCCTCAAAAGGATCAAAGCTCTTGTCCACAATGGTCATCTCCAGGGCCTCGCCCGTAGTCAGACCGTTCTTGACCAGAAGCAGGCTGTCCAGAAGTCCGCGAAGGTCGACCGAACGCTCGCTGACCTCGGCATTTTCCGCCTTCTTCTGAAGCTCATAAAAAAGCTCCATAAACTGGTTCTTGATGTCAGGATTGATGTCCGGAAAACTCCGGAGAATCAGCCGGTCCAGGTCCTCCTGGCGGATCAGAGGCATCTTCAGGACAGCAAAACGGGAAACCAGGGCCTCGTTCAGCTCCCGGGTTCCGGCATAGCCGTAATTCATGGTTCCGATAAAGCGGGCTGCCGGGTCCACGGTGATCCGGTCATAGCCCGGCACGTCAATAACGCGGCGGAAGTCCAGGGTCGAGTGGAGGACAGCCAGGGCTTCGTTTTTCGCCATGTTGACCTCATCGAGCACCGCAAAACCGCCCTTTTTGGCGCATTCATAGATGGGGCCCGGCCGGAAGACGACCTTCTCACCGTCATAGGTATCCGTACCGATCAGATAGGCCGCATCGACATTGGAATGAAAGCTGACATTCCACTGGGGCCGGCCGAAGACGTAGGTCAGGCAGTCGGCCAGGACATTCTTGCCGGTTGCCTTGGGGCCTGTGAGAAGCAGGTTCCTGCCCGACAGCAGGGCTGCCGCGGCCCTGGTCCAGACCTCTTTTCCGTAATAAATATAGACCGGCTCCGGGATCCGCTCCTTAAGCTTCTCATCTTCACTGCTGTCGTAGTTCTTATGAAATTCCTTCAGACCCTGGATCAAAGGATCCGAAAGACCGGCTTCCTCAGCCATCTCTAACCAGGTCATGCTATGCCTCACTTTTACTATAAAAACAAATTCTCTCTAAGATCTTACTGGTAATCGCTGACAAGGAAGAGAGGTTTCACTACCACTACCTCGTCATATTCCTTCTGGCTGACCTGAACCGTAGAATTCAGTTTCTTCAGATCTTCCTTGACCAGTTCCAGAGCTTCCTCCGGTGTCTCGCAGCGTCCCATGCGGATGGCCCGGATCATCCGCTCGATCACAATCGGGTGTGCATACTGGGCAGGAAGAGGAAAATGAGGAATTCTCTGAATGTAATTTGCACTGTCCTCGCGGGCCTGCTCCCATTCCTTCTCTGCCGCCTTGTTATTCCGCTTCCGGGTCGGAAGAATGCCGGTTGCCATAATGGTAAAGAGGAAGGCGATACCGAAAAGGACAAAATAGAGGGCTACGGCGCTGTGCATAACAAAGAGGAAAACGCCTGCGATCATAGCGACAATGGCCATGGAGAAGACCACGATGGCCAGGATCTTATAGGTCGGGCTGATGCCCTGAAGAACTCTCTTCTGCTTGGCAGCTGCAGCCAGGTGATTGTAGATGGCAGGCTTCTGCTTGAGTTCATCCTCATAACGCTTTAAGTCACGAATGGACTTCTCTGCGGTTTCTGAGAGGTCGGTCTTATATTTCCTTGCCTCTTCCATAGCCTCCCGCTTGATGGCCTGCTCTTCCTTGACACTGTGTGTCGGAATCTCCGGATGCTTCTTCTCGAGCTGGGACAGAAGGATGTCCACATTCTGCTCATACTTGAAATTGCACTGGTACTCCTGGCCGTTTCTCAGCTTTACCATAAGATAAGCCATGGATCCGAAGACACCCTTGCCGGAATAGCCGCCCTTACTCATGGCAACCCGCTTCCAGACTCTGGCGATATCCTCGTATCTGGCATAATAGCGGCGGTCGATGAAAAAGCTGTTGAAATACAGGGCCTGTTCGCCGATGCCGCAGGGGCCGATCTTGGTGCAGGTCTTCTTATCCAGTTTCAGCTCAGCCTCGGTCAGAGGATGAGTGCCTGTCAATGTCGGTTTAAAAATCATAAGTCAACTCCTAAACTCTCTTATACATTCAATACTCAAAAGACTGTATTGTATTTAATCTGAGATCAAATGATGTCTTGTAATCCGATCTATATGGCATCTGATTTCAGACAAATCCAGTCTCTCATATCATAGCATTTTCTGCCATGATGAAAAAATAGCGGAAGGCAGTGGGCCCTCCGCTATTTGCCGGTGCTCTTATCAGGGACACCGGGAATGTTTGAATTCTCTATGAATTCGAGGCGGTGATCCGATGGATCATTTCATCCTTTGCAACTTTTACGGACCCGGGAGCCTGATTTTATGCTCTCTCTTTCTTTCTAGCAGTATTCATAAAGATAATCAGGCAGACCAGTGCGAAGATAATACCAACCGGATATGCAACTGCTGTGTTATTAGTCAGAGCCGGAATCATGCCCAGGCACTCAGGTGCCATTACAAAGTAAGTGGATGTTACGGCTGACATAAATACGGCAGGAATAGCTGCAACCCAGTAGTTCTTCTTTTCCTGAGCCAGGAAGGCTGCGCCGCACCAGAGAACCAGCATAGCCAGGGTCTGGTTGGACCAGGAGAAGTATCTCCAGATAATTGTATAGTTCAGAAGGCCGAATGCCTGTCCGAAGCCAAGGAAGCAGCCGACTGCGAAGCAGGGGATGCAGAGCTTCAGACGATTAACAGCCTTCTTCTGATCCAGGCCGATCCAGTCGGACAGGGTCAGACGTGCGGAACGGAATGCGGTATCGCCGGAAGTAATCGGGCAGACAACAACACCGATCATTGCAAGGGCAACACCTACACTGCCCATGGTCTTGATGCAGACATCGTAGATGGCTGCAGGCTGGCCGGCTGACAGAGCGGTTGCAAGTCCTGTGTTCAGACCGCCGGTAACCTTGTAGATTGCGCATCCTGCGGATGCCCAAATCAGAGCGATGATACCTTCGGCAACCATGGCGCCGTAGAATACGAAGTGGCCCTGTTTCTCGCTCTTCAGGCAGCGGGCCATCAGAGGGGACTGTGTGGAATGGAATCCGGAACATGCGCCGCAGGCTACGGTGATGAACATGAAGGACCAGATCGGTGTATGGCTCGGATGCATGTTGTAGAAGTGGCTCCAAAGCTCAGGGATATGATAGCCATGAGTAGGAAGGCCGAATGCTACGCCGATTGCCATGATGATCAGGCAGATACCGAAGATCGGGTAAATCTTACCGATGATCTTATCAATTGAAATAAAGGTTGCGATGAAGTAATAAGCAAAGATAATAACAAGCCAGGTTACTGTCGAAGCGAAGATTCCGCCGTTTCCGACATGCTTCGGGTCGATCAGCTCTACCAGAAGTCCTGCAGGTCCTACTGCGAATACAGTACCGACCATGATGAGGAGAACGACAGAGAAGAAACGCATGATCCACTGCATTGTCCTGCCGAGATAAATACCGGTAACCTCTGCGATGGAATCACCATTGTTACGTTCCGAAAGCATTCCGGAGAAGTAATCGTGAACACCTCCGGCAAAGATGGTACCGAATGTAATCCAGAGGAATACAACCGGTCCCCAGAGAGCACCCTGCAGGGCACCGAAGATAGGTCCAAGACCTGCGATGTTCAACAGCTGAACAAGGAACATCTTCCATTCCGGCATTACAACGTAGTCAACGCCATCGTTGATCTTGACTGCCGGCGTCTCACGGTCATCGGGACCGAAGGTCTTCTCTACGAGTTTACCGTAGGTGAAGTAGCCGCCGATCAGGATTAGGAGACAAATCAAAAAACTAACCATTTCCCAATACTCCTTCCCATAAATAATAATTGTAAATATTTCACAAAGGACCGCCTTTGCCTTACTTCAGTTTTATTGTAATTCACTAAGAATTCGATTTCAATATAAATTTCATTCGATTTGTGTATGTGATTTTGTACAAATACTATTATCTGTTATTTCGTTTCCATAGAAGAAATTGACAATGTACAACTTGAGGCCATCTGACAATGTACAACCCGAGGCCATCTCCGGCTGAAGCAGGCCGCGTCTCCCAGGCCGTTCTGCCCTGAAAGTTCGGCAAAGGAAAAGCAGGCAAAAAAAGACATCTCCCTTCAAAAAAAGGGAGATGCCCGATTTCTTTCATCCTGATCTCTTTTGATTCGGTCTTATTTTTCCTTCTTACTCTCCTTTGCATCATCCGTAAGATTCAGTGCAGTCAATACATCTGTAACCTTCTCAACCGGAACAATCTCAAGGGCATCCTTGACTTCCTGGGCTACATCGCGGAGGTCTTCGACATTTTCCTTAGGAATGAAGACCTTGGTGACACCGGCTCTCTGGGCTGCCATCAGCTTCTCCGGAAGTCCTCCGATCGGATTGACTCCGCCCTGGAGAGAAACCTCACCGGTCATTGCCACATGAGGTGTAACCGGCTTGCCGGTAACCAGGGAAGAAAGTGCTGTGGTCAGCGTGATACCTGCGGAAGGACCGTCCTTGGGGGTAGATCCGTCAGGTACGTGGATATGAAGATCATTCTTCTCAAAGAGCTTGGCCTTGTCCGGATAGAGGGACTTGACCAGGGAAATGGCGATCTCCGCCGATTCCTTCATGACATCTCCCAGCTGTCCGGTGATGGTGACCTTGCCGCTGCCCTTGGTAAAGAGGGTTTCAATATAGAGGATGGTGCCTCCGACCTGGGTCCAGGCCAGACCGGTAATGACGCCGGGCTTTGCCTCATCCCTGACCTTGTTCCTTGTCATAGGCCTTGCATCCAGGAAGTCTCTCAGATTGTCCGAATCGACAACGATGTGCTTGTCCGGATCCTTCACATGTTCTACTGCTGCGACACGGCCAATGGTATCCATCCGCTTCTTCAAGCCGCGGACTCCGGCTTCCATGGTATATTTATCGATGACATCGGTCAGGGCCTGATCGGTCAGCTCGATATCTTCCTTCTTTAAGCCGACGGCCTTCAGGCTCTTCGGGATCAGATGCTCCCGGGCAATCTGGAACTTCTCGCTCGGTGTATAGCCCTGGAACTGGATGACCTCCATACGGTTCAGCAGAGGCTCCGGAATGGTCTCAACGGTGTTGGCCGTGCAGATAAAGAAGACATCAGACAGGTCATAGGGTACATTCATATAGTGGTCGGTAAAGGTATTGTTCTGCTCCGGATCCAGGACCTCGAGCAGTGCCGATGCCGGATCTCCGTTGTAGGACTGGCCCAGCTTGTCGACCTCATCGAGAACCATAACCGGGTTGGAGACGCCGGACTTCTCAATGCCGTCCATGATACGGCCGGGCATAGCTCCGATATAGGTTCTCCGGTGACCCCGGATATCTGCCTCATCACGAACACCGCCCAGGCTGACACGGACGTATTTACGTCCCAGGGCCTTGGCAATGGATTTTCCGATCGAGGTTTTGCCGGTACCGGGAGCTCCGACGAAAAGGAGGATGGAACCGGACTGTTCCTTCTTCAGGTTCATAACGGCGATCTGCTGAATGATCCGGTCCTTAACCTTCTTTAAGCCGTAATGGTCCTCATCAAGAACCTTTCTGGCAGTATCGAGGTCGATTTCCTTAGCCTTTTCCTTCTTCCAGGACAGGCTGGTCACGAAATCGAGATAATCATAAAGCATGCCGGACTCCTGGGAGTTCTGACCTTCCTGCTTGAGTCGGTTCAGAACCTTGTCCGCTTCTCTCCGGGCATCCGGATTCATGCCGGATTCTTCGATCTTCTTCTGGAACTTCTGCAGATCGGTCACATCCTCGGGATGCATGTCATCGAGTTCCTTCTGCAGGTAATCCATCTGCTTTTTGATGGCCTGCTCCCGGTAGAGCTTCTGATAATCCTCTTCCTGGGCATTTCTGGCCTCGGTATTGACGCGGTTGATCTCTACATTTTCATAGATCATCTTCTCTTCCAGATCCATCCGCTCCTTTTTGGAGTCAGTTTCCAGAAGCTTGAACTTGTCCTCGGGGCTTTCGACCACCCAGGGACTCATCATGGCTGCGGCTTCATTCAGAGAATTGATCTGGGCCACATAGGTCCGGACAGCTCCGGCCCACTGTTCTCCGGCTGTGGCCTGGATCATCTCCCGCTTCAGAGCTTCCAGATGCTTCTTGGCTTCTTCCGGATTCAGATCATCGGTATCCGGACGCCGGGTTACGGTCAGCTCCAGGCTGTGATCCGGATAAACAGTGACTTCATCGATATTGCGGCGGTCCTTGGTCCGGATGACGAGATAGTTATTGGCGGTATTGACTTCTGTGATCTCACCGGACACACCGATGGGGAAGAAATCCTGATCGGTCAGTTCATCCCTGGTCTTATATTCCTTCATGGCGATCAGGATGACCCGCTCGCCGACCTCGGGGTTCCGTCCGGTCACATTCTTATAATTGTCGGATTTCAGATATATATTTGCTTCTGGTACAAGGACCATATTATAAACGGGTACAACTGTCATAGGTGCCTCCTTATTCTGTAGTCTTTTTTGTATTTTCGATTTTGTCCATTTATATTGTTTTCGATATTATTAGCACTCATATATGATGGTTGCTAATACAAGACAAATAATACTCCCTCGTTTTACAGAATGCAAGGGCGCGGGAAATATTTTATTATTCTTTTAGAATTTCTGTATAAAGTGTTATCTTAGTATAAGAATACGAACAGAAACGGAGGACTCCTTTATGTCCATTGATAAGAAAACTGCCCCGGAACTGATCTTACGCGCTGGCCGCGAGCTCAAGCGCACCGGCCTCATTGCCCGGACCTGGGGAAATATCAGCGCCCGTATTTCCGACACTTCCTTTCTGATCACGCCCAGCGGCCGCTCCTATGAGAGCCTTACGCCCGAGGATCTGGTCGAGGTCAGGCTCGATGACCTCTCTCACAAAGGCAATCTCAAGCCCTCGAGTGAGATGAAGGTTCACGCAGTCTGCTACCGGAACCGGCCGGACACGGACTTTGTGATCCACACCCATCAGGATTATGCGACCGACCTGTCCACACTCGGAGCAGATCTGTCCTTCCCGGGCCAGGCTCTCTCCCCGGTTCCGACCGCAGACTATGCGATTTTCGGTTCCGATGCCCTGGCGGAAAATGTAGACCGTGCCTTAAAGCGCACTGACTGCCGGGTTGTTCTCATGCGAAATCACGGAACCGTCTGCCTGGGAAAAGATTACGAAGATGCCTTCCGACTTGCCCGGCAATTAGAAGACGAATGCAAGAAAGAATATCTGAAAAAAATCTCTCCGGTCAGACCCGAAGAGATCTGCGGAAATCTGGAATTGGGGAAATTTACGGAGGAGCTGAGCGCAGCTTCCGGCTGCTTTCTTCTTACAAGAGCGCCCTATATTTCAAAGTATGCCGGGTTCGGCGAGGATCTGACCGTCTATGTCGATGATCTGGGCATGATGGTCGGGCCCGTGGTCCCCTGCCTTCCAAAGGATGCTTTCGAAAGAGGCTTCCAGAAGGATCTGGAAAAGAAAGTTCTGCCGGATCCAATCCGGGCCTTTCTGACCGGAAAAGCATCCGTGGAAGTTCTTTCAGCAGGCAGCTCAAAAAAATCTTCGAAATCAGGGGAAAATCTTCAGGATAATACTTCAGAGAATTTGCAAGGCAGTGACATCTCCGCTCTTCCGGTCATCAGCAATGCTCTTCTGCTTCCGGGCATGGGCGCCGTCTGCTACGGCAGGGACCGGTCCGAAGCCGAAGCCATGGTCATGGTTTTGGACAAGGGCTGCCAGGTCGGCCTTCTGGAGCAAGCCGGTTTTCAACCACAGGCTGCCGATCTTGCCACCCGGATAGAGGAGCATGAGATCTATGTCAGTAAATATGCCGGCCTGAAGTAAGTCCTGAATTCCGATCTTTATTAACCAGCTTTCGGGTCTCAGGGATCGATTTTGATGGAAAATTTCTATCTCGATCCATTTCTTCAGATTGACAGATCTTAGACATTGATTTTCTCTTCATCGATTTTCTCTTCATATAGAAAGAACCCGTTCGAAGACGGGTTTTTCTTTCAAGGGAGCTGTGCAGCTTATCTGCGCCAGCTCCTTTTCTTTGCATGAATCTTTGCACGGATTTTCTTTATATCTTACTGAATTGCAGTAATGCCTGCTCCGCTGATCAGGAAGGCCAGGATGACAAAGATGCCAAGTGCAATCCGGTACCAGCCGAAGACCTTGAAGTCGTGCTTCTTGATGTAGCTCATCAGGAAACGGATGATGAAGACGGACACCAGGAAGGCTACGATGCATCCGGTCAGAAGAATGGCGGTCTGATATCCGGTCAGGACATTGCCCGCATGGAAGAACTTGAAGATCTTCAAAAGACTTGCGCCGGCCATAACAGGGATGGCTAAGATGAAGGTAAATTCTGCTGCGACTTTTCTTGAGACACCGATCATGATGCCGCCGAGGATGGTCGAGCCGGAACGGGAAGTTCCGGGCAGGCAGGCGGCAACCAGCTGAAAGAGACCGATGATCAGTGCGTCCTTGTAGGTTAATTCGCTGAGACGGTTTACATTTGCCACGGCATCCGTCTTCTCTCTCCGGTTTTCAACGACGATGAAGGCAACGCCGACAAGGATCAGCATGATGGATACGACCAGGGCATTATAGAGGTTGGCATCCAGCCAGTCGTCCAGGAGTACGCCGACGATTCCTGCGGGAATGCAGGCAACGATGGTCTTACCCCAGAGGCTTAAGGTGTGGCGCTTGACCATGATGCGGCCGGTCTTTTTGGATCTGCCGAAGGGCCAGATGGTCTTCCAGTACATGAGAATGACAGCCAGGATGGCGCCGAACTGGATGACTACCAGAAACATCTGCCAGAAATCATTTCCCTGCTTGATCCGGCAGACACGGTCCAGAAGGATCATGTGGCCGGTCGAGCTGACCGGGAGCCATTCGGTAATTCCTTCTACGATACCGTAGAGGATCGCTTTTAAGATATCCATAATTGAATTTTAAAATCCTTTCTATCTATATACCATATTGAATTCAAATCGAAACCGGAAAAAGTATACCATATGTGAGGCATGTAAACCACTAACACAAGCCTCTTTCATAATTTTCCCGGGCGTGGTATGATTTTGATTTAAGAAAAAGATTACCTATAAAAGACTGGACACAAGAAAGGTTAGAACATGAAAAAGGTTGTGAAGTTCGGAGGAAGTTCCCTGGCAGATGCAAAGCAGTTTGAAAAAGTAGGCCGTATCATTAAAAGCGATGAATCCAGAGTCTATGTGATTCCAAGCGCTCCCGGCAAACGGTTCAGCGGAGACACCAAGGTCACGGATATGCTGATCAAAGCCTATCAGATTGCTGTAAACGGCGGAGACCTCCACCAGCAGCTTCTGGATATCAAGGCCCGTTACAATGAGATCATCGAGGGCCTGCAGCTGGATTTCAGCCTGGACGATGAATTTGAGACCATCGAAAAGAATCTGAAGGAAGATCCGACCCTGGATTACGCTGCCAGCCGCGGAGAATATCTGAACGGCCACGTCATGGCCAGGTATCTGGGTTATGAATTCATCGATCCCTTTGATGTGATCTTCTTTAATGAAGAGGGAAATCTCAATACCTATAAGACGGAAAAGGTCCTGGGCCAGCGTCTTGCCGAGACCCCCAGGGCCGTGATCCCGGGCTTCTACGGAAGAGGCAAGGACGGAAAAATCAAGACCTTCTCCAGAGGCGGATCCGATGTTACAGGATCCATCGTTGCCGGCGCCTGCGGAGCCGATGTCTATGAAAACTGGACCGACGTATCGGGCTTTCTGGTCGCAGATCCGAGAATCATCGATCATCCCAAGAGCATCGACACCATCACCTATCGGGAGCTTCGCGAGCTTTCCTATATGGGTGCCTCCGTTCTCCATGAAGACGCTATCTTCCCGGTCCGTTCCAAGGGCATTCCGATCAATATCAGAAATACAAACCGTCCGGACGATGCCGGCACATGGATTGTCGAATCTACTGCTCGTAAGCCCCAGTATATGATCACCGGTATTGCCGGAAAGAAGGGCTTCTGCGCAGTCGATATCACAAAGGCCCTGATGAATTCCGAAGTCGGCTTCGGCCGAAAGGTTCTCCAGGCTTTCGAAGACCATGGCATCAGCTTCGAACACATGCCGTCCGGCATTGATACCATGACCATTGTTGTCCATGAGGACGAATTCCTCGATAAGGAGCAGCAGGTCGTTTCCGAGATCCACCGGCTGACCCATCCGGATTCCATCGAGATTCAGCCGGATCTGGCTCTGATCGCAGTCGTCGGCCGGGGAATGAAGTCCGCCTATGGCACATCGGGCAGAATCTTCTCCGCCCTGGCCCATGCCAGAGTCAATGTCCGAATGATCGATCAGGGATCTTCCGAGCTCAATATTATCATCGGAGTCGATGAGAAGGATTTCGAGAAGGCGATCAAGGCCATCTACGATATCTTTGTTGTGACTCAGCTATAAGATAAGAGAAGCGAAAAGAAGAGCCATGGGGCAGCTGCCCCATGGCTCTATTTTTACATATCCGTATGATCAGCAGATTCGCTGCTTGCTTCACACTCCCGCGATCCTCATTTTTATCAAGATCACTGAAGATCTGCTGCGTGCCTGGCACTCTCGCTATTCTGCTTTTCATGATCCTCACTGGTGAATAATGATCATGGTCTTTCCTTCCTTGACCATGTCATAAAGCTCTGTGACCTTGTCGGTCGGGCTGTTGATACAGCCGTTGGATCCGTGGGTCATATAGATGGTTCCGCCGAAGGCATTTCTCCAGGGAGCATCATGGATGCCGACACCCGAATTGGTAACCCACATGAAACGGCTGCAGTCTGTGGAATAGGCCTTGCCGGATGCACTCGTTCCGTTCATGGTATGATCCTTCTTCTTCATCAGGCAGTAGAAGACACCGGTCGGTGTATCGGTAACACCCTTCTGGCCGGTAACAACCGGATAGTCAATCTTAATATTTCCGCTGGGATCATAGGCCCAGAGATGCTGCTGGGAAATGCTGACCTCGATGATCAGATCGGAGTCATACTTACTCATGTCGTTCTCTCTGCCAGCCATCTCAGGTTCCCGGTTGTCCTCTGATTTTGCCTCATCCAGGTCTTCCATCAGATGGCTGATTTCACTCTTTGTATCCACATAGGTGCCCCAGGTTCCTCCGGTTACAGTCTGCATGCTTCCGTCATGGAGAAGAACCGGAAAGCCCTTGCCGACCGTTGTATAATCCTTATTGACTTCCGTCAGAAGCTGCTTGAAGGTCTTGGTCAGATCAGCCAGCTGATAGCTTCCGTCAGGCTGAACGATAATATCGTCCTTGGTAATGGTCGCTTTCTTTCCATCAGAATAGGTGACATGCCAGTCCAGAAGCTTGTTCAGCTTTTCCGCTTTTTCCTTCAGATTCTTGGCTGTATAAACCGGCTTTACATAATAATCGGAAAGCTTGAGTCCGGTCTTTCCGGCCTCGGCATCCTGGATCAAAGCATCGGTATCTACCGTTGTGCCCTGGCTTTCCTTCTCAATCTGATATTTGCCGGATGCATCATCGTAGTAGATGCTGGCATCCTTGCTTGCTGTATTTTCGCTGTTCCACTGGTCCAGATAGGTCTTTAATGCATCAGTGTCCACAGTATTGGTCACCTTGACCGCAATATTCTGCGGTCCGAAGATCCCGGTTTCCTTTCCGGTCACTTCCGCAGTCGTCTTCACAAACTGGTCATTCAGCTTCTTGTCGGCAAAAGTATGGCTTGCCTTATATTCCTGATTCAGATATTTGTCGGCAATCTGACTGTCACTTGAAGACGTAATGCCGGTCAGTGTCTTTCCATTTACGACCTTCCTCTGTCGAAGGAAGAAAACGAGAGCGCAGAGAATGACAGCCAGAATTACGACAGCCACTATGATCCGAGTCTTTTTTGTTCCAGTCTTATTCATCAGTCTTTCTCCTCTATTCCTTTCATACCACGCCGAGGCACAGTACGATTAAATTTTCATTTAATAAAATTTTAGCACAGACAGGAATATTATATTGCACAACATCTTTTTTCACTTCAGGGAAAAATCGTTATTATTGATAAATATTCCTATTAATTATTTCAGGAATATTTTCCCCTGTTTCATTTGCTTTACAGGATTGCAACAAGTATGAAAGAAATGTAGACCGATTTCACATCAGCCTGTGAAAAATGAAGACCGGATCAGCATCAGAGTGCACGGAAAACGTAGATCGATTTCAACATCTTTTTGGAGTTTCTGGTGAAAAAAACGGAGTTTTTTGGACCGGTTTTTTGCATAAATCTTCTTTATTAACGAAAATAACGGAGTTTTCAAAAAACAAGGCCTGCCGCCAGGATCTCTCGATCCCTGGAACAGACCTTGTCTCTTATGCACAATATAAATTGAATTACTGCAGCCACTCGCGGATCTGCTTATAGACGCCGTCGCCGTCCAGCTCGTACTTCTTCAGAAGCTCTACGGCAGGACCGGACTCACCGAAGGTATCCCGGACACCGATCTTATGCACTGGAGTCGGAAGCTTCTCGGAAAGGACATCTGCGACCGCGCTGCCCAGACCGCCGATGATGGAATGCTCCTCAACGGTTACAACCTTGCCGGTCTTCTTTGCTGATGCGAGAACCAGCTCCTCATCCAGAGGCTTGATGGTATGGATGTTGATGACCTCTGCATGAATACCGTCTGCTGCCAGACGGTCAGCTGCCTCAAGGGCATAGCCGACTTCCAGGCCGGTCGCAATGATGGTAAGGTCTGTGCCCTCACGAAGAAGGATGCCCTTGCCGATCTCGAAATGATAGTCTGGACGGTCATTGATGACAGGCGCTGCCAGACGGCCGAAACGGAGGTAAACCGGGCCCTGCATTTCATAGGCTGCCTTGACGGCTGCCTTGGCTTCGACATCATCGGAAGGAACGATCACAGTCATTCCGGGGATGGTACGCATGAGGGCGATATCCTCGCAGCACTGATGGGAAGCGCCGTCTTCACCGACGGAGATTCCGGCATGGGTTGCGCCGATCTTTACATTGAGATGCGGATAGCCGATGGAATTCCGAACCTGTTCAAAAGCGCGTCCTGCGGCAAACATTGCAAAGGAGCTGGCAAAGGGAACCATTCCTGCGGCAGCCAGACCTGCGGCGATGCCCATCATATTTCCCTCGGCGATACCACAGTCGATATGACGGTCCGGGAAGGCCTTCTTGAAGATACCGGTCTTGGTCGCGCCGGCCAGATCCGCGTCGAGAACGATCAGATCGTCATGCTCTTTTCCAAGCTCTACCAGGGCATTGCCATAGCTTTCACGTGTTGCGATTTTCTTAAGCTCTGCCATGTCTTATGCCTCCTTCTCAAGATCAGCCATTGCGATCTTATATTCTTCATCGTTTGGAGCCTTGCCGTGCCAGCCGACCTGGTTCTCCATGAAGGAGACACCCTTGCCCTTGACGGTCTTGGCGATAATGGCCACAGGCTGGCCCTTTACCTCGCGGGCTTCCTTGAATGCAGCCCGAAGCTGATCGAAGTCATTGCCGTCAGCGACATTGATGACATGGAACTTGAAAGCCTTGAACTTCTCATCGATCGGATAAGGAGAATTGACTTCCTCGATGGTGCCGTCGATCTGAAGGTTGTTATTGTCGACGATTACAACCAGGTTGTCCAGAGCATGGTTTCCTGCAAACATGGCAGCTTCCCAGACCTGGCCCTCTTCGATCTCGCCATCGCCGAGAAGGGTGTAGACTCTGTAGTCCTTGTTTTTCAGCTTTGCAGCCAGTGCCATGCCGACAGCTGCGGAGACGCCCTGACCAAGAGATCCGGTTGACATATCAACGCCCGGAGTCTCGTTCATATTGGGATGTCCCTGAAGATAGGATCCGACATGACGAAGGGTAAGGAGATCTTCTCTCGGGAAATAGCCGCGCTCCGCCAATGCGGAATAAAGGCCGGGTGCCGTATGACCCTTACTTAAAACGAAACGGTCACGATCCGGATCCCTGGGATTCTTCGGATCGATCTTCATTTCTTCGAAATACAGATAGGTGAAAATATCTGCTGCGCCCAGAGATCCGCCCGGATGACCGCTTTTTGCTGAATGCAGAGCGGTAACGATGTCTTTACGGACCTGATTGGCGATCTTTTTCAATTCCTGATTCGTCATTACAAGTGTCCTTTCTGATTTTCTGGAATCTTCTGCCGGAAAGTCCGGCTCAACACTATTATCTTATACTATTCGATCCGGCTTGTCATATAAAACCGGAAATCCGAATCAGTCACCGAAAACAGCCCGGTAATCCTTCTGGAACTTTACGATACCTTCATCGGTCAGAGGATGATGTATCATCTGCATGATGACCTTGTAAGGAACGGTTGCGATATCTGCACCGGCCATAGCGCACTGGGTGACATGGAGGGGGCTCCGTACGGATGCGGCAATGATCTGGGTATCGATGTCCGGATAGTTCTCGAAGATCTGAGCGATCTCCTCAATCAGCTCATAGCCCGGAGTCGAGATGTCGTCGAGACGTCCCAGGAAGGGTGATACGTAGGTCGCGCCGGCACGTGCTGCAAGAAGAGCCTGGTTAGCTGTGAAAACGAGAGTGCAGTTGGTATGGATGCCTTCGCTGCTTAAGGTCTTGATGGCTTTCAGGCCTTCTGCAGTCATGGGGATCTTAACGACCATGTTCTTGTGAAGAGCTGCGATCTCTCTTCCTTCCTTGATCATGCCTTCTGCATCAACGGTTGTTGCCTTGACTTCGCCGGAGATGGGTCCGTCTACGATATCTGTGATTTCCTTTAATACGGTGGCGTAATCTCTGCCCTCTTTTGCGATCAGAGACGGGTTAGTGGTAACACCGGCAATAATGCCCATGTCATTTGCTTCACGAATTTCATCTACATTTGCTGTGTCGATAAAGAATCTCATATTATCCTCTTTTCTTTCTATACCTTTACAAAGGGGAATAGCCTGCGATCTGACAGCTTCATTCTGCTGTCCCATCACAGGCATTTTTCCCTTCTATTACCAGTTTACAGATTCAATGGCCTGCTTTTCGACTGCCAGACCGTCCTTGTAGTGGCTGATGAAGGTCTCATAGCCCTCTTCGGTCTCGGCATCCGGTGCAAGCGTTACGCCTTCCATCTTGTCGAAGATCTGTCGGTTCAGATAATCCGGCAGGCTTTCCTTCTTGACGCCGCCCTCTAAGAGATAGGCTGCCAGAAGGGCCATGCCCCAGGGACCGCCCTCTGTTGCGGTAGACATAACGGTTACCGGTGTATGAATAGCGGCCGCCAGATATTTCTGAACACAGCCGGGTGTGGTAAAGAGTCCGCCGTGTCCGGTGATCCGGTCGATCTTCACATGCTCTTCCTTCTGGAGGATGTCCATGCCAAGCTTAACGGCGCCGAGGGAGGTATAAAGCTGGGCCCGCATGAAATTGGCCAGGTTCAGCTTGCTGTTGGGCATACGGACGTAAAGGGGACGTCCTTCATTGAGCTTGGTGACACCTTCACCGGAATAATAGCCGTAATTCAGAAGGCCGCCGCAGTCGGCATCGCCTTCCAGAGATCTCCGGTAGAGAACATCATAGAGGTTGACGCCTTCCAGATTGACACCCATAAGCTCGGCGAATTCCTTGAAGAGGTCATGCCAGGCGTTGATGTCTGTGGTTCCGTTGTTGGCATGAGACATAGCGCAGGGCTTGCCGTCCGGTGTGGTGACCATATCGATCTCTCTGTGCACCTTGGACAGAGGCTTTTCAGTTACGATCATGGCGAAGGTGGAGGTTCCTGCGGATACATTTCCGGTCCGGGGAGCTACGGCATTGGTAGCTGTCATACCGGTTCCGGCATCACCCTCCGGAGGGCAGAGGGGAATACCGGCTTCCAGTTTTCCGGATTCATCCAGAAGCTTTGCGCCTTCCTCGGTCAGGCGGCCGGCTTCCTGGCCTGCGACAAGAACCTTGGGCAGGACATCGCGAAGCTTCCAGGAATAACCGTAAGGCTTGGTCAGTTCATCGAAGGAATCGACCATCTTCTGATCGTAGTCCAGTTTCTCGGAATCAATAGGGAAGATTCCGGAAGCATCGCCGATACCGGTGACCTTCTCTCCGGTCAGACGGAAGTGGATATAGCTGTCAAGGGTTGTAGTGAAATCCAGATCCTTCAGATATTCATCTCCATCCAGCATGCACTGATAGAGATGAGCGATGGTCCAGCGGAGAGGAATGTTAAAGGAAAAGCGCTCCGTCAGGACATCGGCTGCCTTCTGGGTATTGGAATTTCTCCAGGTCTGGAAGGGTGCCAGAGGCCTGCCGTTCTTATCCAGGGAAATGATGCCGTGCATCATGGCACTGATGCCGATGGCACCGACCCTGGTCAGATCCAGGTCATAGGTTTTCTCTACATTTTCACGAAGGTTCTTATAGCAGTCACGAAGTCCTGCCTCGATCTCCTCATAGGGATAGGTCCAGATTCCATCGGTCAGATGGTTTTCCCAGTGATGGGAGCCCTTGCCGAGAACCTTGCCCTGAAGATCAATCAGTACGGCCTTGATATTGGTGGAACCGAATTCGATTCCAAGTGTTGTCTTAGCCTGGAGAATATCATCTCTTTCGCTCACTTCAGTCCTCCTTTCCCTGTCCGTAATAGGCATTGGCGCCGTGCTTACGGAAATAGTGCTTGTCCTGCAGCTCCTGGGGAGCCGGTGCAGCCTTGGGATTGATGACTTCGGTCCAGGCTGCCATCTTGGCAACTTCTTCGAAGACAACTGCATTATAGACTGCCTTGTCAGCATTCTTGCCCCAGGTGAAGACACCGTGGTTCTTGCAGAGAACACCCGGAACCGCATCCGGATCCTTCTTGTTCTCTTCGAAATAATCAGCGATCAGGACACCGGTATTCTTCTCATAGGCTTCGTCGATTTCTTCCTTGGTCAGATTGCGGACACAGGGAATGGGTCCGTAGATATAATCCGCATGGGTTGTACCGTAGCAGGGGATGTCTCTGCCGGCCTGAGCCCAGGAGGTAGCGAAGGACGAATGGGTATGAACGATACCGCCGATCTCCTTGAAACGATTGTATAAAACGACATGGGTCGGAGTATCTGAGGAAGGATTCAGATCACCCTCGACCTTGTTTCCATCCAGATCCACAACAACCATATCCTCGGGCTTCAGCTCCTCATAGGGAACTCCGCTCGGCTTGATAACGAAAAGTCCGGATTCCCGGTCGATTTCACTCACATTGCCCCAGGTAAAGGTAACGAGACCATGCTTGGGCAGCTCCAGATTGGCTTTCCAGACTTTTTCTTTTAATTCCTCTAACATGCTTCCTTCTTTCTATATGTGCATCCGCATCAGATCGCATTTTTCGACTTCTGTCTGAGATCCGCTACGGATTTTCTGATAATGGGCTCCGGACGGAAGGTCCGGTTTGCGTCATAAAAAGGATTGTTCAGAAGATGGATCAGGTTCTCGGCCGCCACCTGTCCCAGGACTTCCTTGGGATGGGGAAAGGTCGTCACCGAAGGATGTAGATTGGCTGCCATCTCGGCATCATCGACGCTCACGATGGACAGATCCTCCGGCAAATGTAAACCGGCCTTTTTACAGCCGTGAATCAGCCGGCTGGCCACCTCATCGTTATAGGTAAAGACTCCGGTGCATCCTTCAATCCGCTCCAGAATATAGGGCGTCACTTCTTCGACGTCCTGAATGCCCCGGGTATCGAGCCAGATGACCTGACTGCCTGCCGCATCCAGTCCGCATTCGCGGAGTCCCTTCCTATAGCCGAGATAGCGGCAGCTTCCCTGGGAATCCTCGCAGTGGAAGATTCCGGCGATTTTCCTGTGGCCATTTTCCGCCAGAAGATGTACGGCCTGACAGCCGATCCACTCGTCGTCCAGACGTACGCAGGGAAAATCCAGATTCGGATAGGAGGCATTAATAAAGAGCACCGGGATGTGTTTCTCCTTCAGCTCCATATAATACTTCCGGTTGGGATTGGGGAGGGAACCCTGGGAGGGTTCGGCGATCAGTGCATCAATATTCTGGTTGGAAAGCAGACTTTTCAGAATCTCTTCTTCCTGCTCTACACTGTTGTCCGTAAAATTAAGCTGCATGGAATAGCCAGACTGGCTCAGAGTGTTCGAGATTCCCCAGACGACCTTGGGGAAGATGTAATTATCCAGGTAGGTCAGCATGACAGCCACATTCATATAACGCGGTCTGTCTTCTCCATCAGAAATCTCGCCGATGTAGCTGCCGCTGCCTCTGACCCGGGTAATGACACCTTCTTTTTCCAGAAGACCGGTCGCATGACGGATGGTCTGCCGGCTGAGGCCGAACCGATCGCAGAGCTCCTTCTCGGATGGCATCCGGTCGCCCTGTTTCAGGGCGCCCTTCTCCATCTCAGAGTAGATATAGTCCATAACTTCCAGGTAACGGGGTTTCTTCTCTGCCATAGATTGCCTACTTTTCAAGAATTACAACTTACATATAGAACTTCTGAAGATCAGCTTCCGTCGTATCATCTCCGATGGTTACGAGCTCGGTTCCGGTCAGCTTTGCGAACATTGCAATATCGGAACGGTTCAGAGCGGTGGAGATTACGGAGTGATGTGCACCGCCAGCATAGCACCATGCAGCGGTTCCGATCTCAAAGTTGGGTTTATGACGGTACATGATATGTGCAACCGGAAGATTCGGCATCGGATGCGGCTCACGGATCAGCTCGACATCTGCGCAGATGATACGGAAATGATCGCCCATATCAACCAGGGTAACCTGGATGCCATCGCCTTCTACACAGTCGAAGACCAGTCTTGCCGGATCGCTCTTACCGCCGATGCCAAGAGGATGAACCTGAATCTCAGGCTTGGAAGCAGCCAGCTGTGCCGGTACTTCAAGCATATGGGAAGCAAGCTCGACTTCCTTTCCCGGAGTCAGATCATAGGTGTAGTCTTCCATGAAACCGGTAGCACCCTTTCTGCCTTCAGACATCTTCTGAAGTATAGCAGAAAAAGCAGCGATCTTGTAGTCGCCCTCGGGTCCGAAGCCGACACCCTTGGCCATCATATTCTGAGCAGCGATGCCGGGCAGCTGGTTCATGCCGTGAAGATCCTGGAAGGTATCGGTAAATGCCTTGCAGTTATTCTCCTTTAAGAACTTCTCAAAGGCTACCTCATAGCGGGCCTGCTCTCTTACGACATCGATCCGGTCGGTTGCCATGGTGTATTTCTCTTCATACTCGGCCATCTTCTGATCGATCTCTGCCTCGGTAACCTCCTTGGACAGCTCTACGATCTCGCCGATGCCCCAGTACTTGATCTCCCAGCCGTAATGAATCTCTGCCTCGAGACGGTTGCCGTCGGTAACGGCAACATCACGCATGTTGTTGCCGAAGGTTGCAACACGCATGTTGTGGGACCAGTCAATAGCCTTTGCCACATCACAGAACTGCTTTACCTTTGCCAGGAAATCCTCATGCTGATAATATCCTGCAACAACCTGGTGAGCGATATGCATACGGGCAAGAATGAAACCAAATTCACGATCTCCGTGAGCTGCCTGGTTCAGGTTCATGAAATCCATATCGATGGTATCGTAAGGAAGCTTTTCATTTGCCTGGGTGTGAAGATGAAGCAGGGGCTTTCTTAAGATCTGAAGGCCCTTGATCCACATCTTGGCCGGGGAGAAGGTATGCATCCAGGTTACAACACCGATGCAGTCATCATCGACCATGACCTTCTTCATGTCCTCGACACAGATCTCTGAGGTCTCAACAGTCGGAAGAAGTTCAAAGCGAACCACATCTCCCAGCTTCTCGTTGAAGAAATCGACCATCTTCTGGCAGTCTGCATGTACCTGCTTCAGGCACTCTTCCCCATAAAGATCCTGGCTGCCCGGAATAAAATACAGTTTTTTCATTTTGGTTTCCTTTCCTAGCCGGGAATGATCCCGGCATCCCTACAATGACTTCCCTTTATTATTGCTTGTTACTTGTTACCGGAAGCCCCTTACCGACAACCCTTGCCGGTGACCGTCACCGATCACCTTGCCGGCTGCCTCTCAGGGATTTCCGGTTTTTTCATTACTTGACAACTTCGTTTGCGTCACGATCTGCGAAGATGAATACGAAGATCAGGAAGATAATACCCTGAATCATCTGGTTCATCTGCGGGGTAACGCCCATCATGTTCAGTCCGGAACTTAAGATGACATAAAGGAGAGAACCTACGATGATATTGAGGAAGTTGACCTTTGCGCCTCCGGAAATCGGCATGCCGCCAAGAACCAGGGCGATCAGGATCTGGGTCTCCAGCTGATTGCCGCCGGAAGCGGTAACGGACCCGATATGGATAACACTTAAGAATGCTGCAAATCCGGTAATGGCACCGGACAGTACATAGATCCAGAACTTCATGCGGTCGGTCCGGATGCCTGCAAACTTTGCAGCCTTTTCACCGGCGCCGATAGCCTTCAAATCCGTGCCGAAACGGGTAAAGCGGAAGAAGATGAAGCCGACCAGAAGAACGATGACGGTCAGTGTTACCTTGAGTCCTGTAGAATCCAGATAGATCAGGCTTGCATTGCCTGCAACCGGTGAATTCGTGGTCAGATATTTGATGAAGCCACGGAAGAGGAACATGGTGCAGATTGTAACAATGAAGGACTTGATCTTACGGTTTACATAGAAGAAACCGTTGATTGCGCCGATGGCAGCTCCGGAAAGAATTCCGCAGACAATGGAAAGCGGAATGCTGACCTTGCTGACAGCACAGATGACAATCGAAGCGATACCGAGGATAGATCCCTGGGAGAAATCCAGACCGCCCATCGTCATGATGAAGAATACGCCCATCGCAGAGATGATAATCGGATATACCTGAGTAATTACCAGAGGAAGGCTTGAAACCATTCCGCCCGAAGTCAGGGTATTGAATACGATAAAGATGACAACCAATCCAATTACTGGAAGGAGCGTACGCAGAGTGGAATTCATTCCAGCCTGCTTGGTCTTTTTTTGTGTAGTAGTATTTGCCATGATCTTCCTCCTTATACCATCTTCTCGATCAAAGCATTCTCATTCAGTTCAGGGCTTCTCTGGAGTTCACCATTGATTTCCCCGTCCTTCATGATCAGAATCCGGTCGCACATACCAATCAGTTCCATCAGCTCCTCGGAAATCATGAGGATTGACTTTCCACTCTTACGCATGGAGTCCATCAGCTGATAGATATCCTGCTTAACCTTGATATCAATGCCTCGGGTCGGACTGTCAAGAATAACGATATCGGAGTCTTTTCCGATCCAGCGGGCCAGAACAACCTTCTGCTTGTTACCACCGGACAGCTGAGAAACAAACTGCTTTGTATTTACCATCTTTACGGAGATTTCCTTTGCGTACTTATCGGCAAAGTTCTTCTTTTTCCGGTCGCTCTGGAAGGGTCCTGCAACGGCCAGTTCGTTAAGAGACGGTAAAACGATATTATCTTCAATACTCTGATTCAGAATAATGGACTCGTTGTCACGGTCCTTGGAGGTATAGGCAATGCTGTGCTTGATTGCTGTCGGAATGTCGTTGATCTTGGTTCCGTCTTCCAGAACCACTTCGCCGGTCCGGTCAAAGGATGCACCGAAGATAGCTTTTCCGATCTCATGCATACCGGATTCGGACAGACCACCGATACCGAGGATCTCGCCCTTGTGAAGGTCCAGGTTGATATTCTTGATCAGGCCCGGTACCGATACGTTCTTCATGGAGAGAACCACCTCATCGGAAACCTTCTCGCCGTAATCCGCACGATAGTAGTTGCCGGAAACCTCACGGCCGACCATCAGCTTCTTTAAGCCGTCCACATCGATATCCTTGCTGTCAACGGTATCAATATAAATACCGTCTCGAAGAACGGTGATGGTATTGGACAGGCTTAAAACCTCATCCAGGTCATGGGAAATGAAGATAACGGTTCCGCCGTAATCACGGATTCTCTTCATATGCTTATAGAGCTCTTCACGGCCTTCCTGGGAAAGTGCGGTCGTGGTCTCATCGATAACGATAACCTTGGGTTTAAAATAGGTAGCCTTTACAATCTCGACAAGCTTACGATCCTCGAAATTGTATTCATCAACCATGACATTGGCCTTGATTTTATCAAAGCCGTATTCCTTCAGAAGCTTGTCAGCCTCCTGGTTCATGGCTCTGGTATTCCGGATGCCGCCCTTGATGAAGCGGTCCTCATGTCCGAGGAAAATATTCTCGGCAACGGTCAGGCCGTCCAGAGTTCCCTGCTCCTGGACAATAATGGAAATGCCTTCGTTATTGGCCTCTACCTGGTTCTTCGGATGGACTTCCTTTCCGTCCAGGATAAACTTACCTGTTTCCAGGGTATAGATACCTGTCAGCATATTGGTCAGAGTGGATTTTCCGGATCCGTTTTCTCCGATCAGTGCGTGAATCTCGCCTTTATACAGATCAAAGGATACGTCCTGCAGAGCCTTCGTAATACCGAAGTTCTTGCTGACATTCCGAACCTGTAAACGTACTTCTTTTTCGCTCATGTCAATTCTCCCTTCGGTTACTTAACTATTTCGCCCTTGTTAACTTTGGTTGTCAGGGTAATGATGATCAGGAGTGCAAAACCTGTGATGACATCCTGGATGGCTGTCGGAGCTCCCAGTGCGATGAATCCGTAGAAAATGATGTTGATGACGAACTCACCGATGATAATGGAGGGAAGCGGCATGCCGTACTTCTTGAATGCCAGGCCGAAGAAGCAGCCCATGGTCGGAATGAAGTTACGGCTCATGGATCCCATTCCTGTTACAGCGACCATGGAAGAACCATAGCTGATGGTCAGGATGGCCATCATTCCAAAGAAAGCTCCGGAAATAACGAAGGCGAGAACCTTGTAGAAGTTAACGTTGATACCCATGTTCTTTGCAACGGCCTCATTGGATCCGATGGCATAGGTATAGGTTCCGACCTTGGTATAGTTCAGAATAACGTAGGCAATTGCAAAAGCCACAAGTGCCAGAATGATGTCTCCGGGTACTTTACCGAAAGCTCTGAGTCCTGCAGGAAGGGTCTGCTCAACTCCGCCTGCGATGTAGTTGGCAACGGACTCGGCTACCAGGGCAACACCGGTAGTTACGATCATGGAAGGGATGTGCAGCTTTACATAAAGCACACCGTTGATCAGTCCGACGACAGCGCCCATAACAATACTGCCGATGATCAGGCCTGCATAGCCCATATGGAATGTTACAGCAAGCTTACAGCCGACGATGGCGGAAAGCATAATGTTGGCACCGATTGAGAAATCGAACATTCCCATAACCATTACGAAATAGAAACCGACAGCTCCGGTTGCTGCAATCAGGCTGGCCTGGAAATACTGCAGCAGGTTGGCCGGCGATCCGAAATTATGGGGTGTGATCACTTTGAAGACAGCCCAGGAAACAACCACAAGAATAAGCAGGATTAAATATCCCTTTGCGAAACCGGACATTTTCTTTTTCCCGCTTGCGGCTATAGAAGTACCCATACCTTTTACCTCTTTTTCAAAATTGTACTCTACAACTAAAAACCTTTAAAAAAAGCCGGCATCGCCGAGCGATACCGGCTCATTCAAGAGAAGTTACTTAGATGCTCTGGATTCTGCATCCTCGATCGACAGGGCCTCTGCCTTCTTGGAGAGATCATCGAAGCTCATCTTGGACATCTCAACGATTTCATCATCGGTGTAAGGAAGCTGCTGAACGAAGTACTTATCGTAGTTAGCGTAGTCATCAGCGCTGGAAACATACAGATAAGGGAAGTTGATTTCATTGAACTTGCCAGCGAAATCCTTGTAGTTGCCCTTGATTGCGTTGTAAACCATAAGGAAGGAGAACAGAGGATCGCAATAATGTCCGCCGGACTCACCTGCCATGGAACCATTTGCAAGACGCTCGCCAAGGTCAGGAAGGAAGTCGGTAGATACGATATCGATATCCTGAGTCTTTCCGGCACGCTCAACTGCTGCGATTGCACCCTGAAGAGGATCTCCGCCGCCGCCTGCAGGAATCAGTGCATCCAGCTTCGGATCAGCTGCCATCAGAGCTTCTGCTGCCTTGGAACCGCCTTCAGAAGTGGTACCTGCGTACTGGGGTTCGGAAAGAGTAGCCTTGTCGTTAGGATTTGCCTTGTTCCACTCTTCTACGCCCTTCTTATAACCTTCGTAACGGCCAAGCCAGGTTGCATCGCCCTGCTCCCAGCCGATCAGTCCGATATCACGGTCGCCCTTGTCAAGAAGGATCTTAACCAGCTTCTGGCCATTCTCAACTTCGTTCTCATGAACGGCGCCTACATAGTAAGCGGAATCCTTGGCTGCCTTGTAGATGTCAGGATTGTTGTCCTTGGAGATGATACGGAAGAACTGGGAAAGATAAACCTTGTTATCATTACAGGTCTTGATTGCGGAAGTCATCTCTGTATCGGAAGAGTTGCAGATGATGATGCCCTGGCATCCTGCTGCACAGAGCTGCTCAACAGAAGCGGTAACCTTCTCGGATACATGGCCCTGGTCAACGTACTGAACCTTGACGCCCAGTGCCTTGGCTGCCTCATCGATAATCTTCTTACACTGAGAACCGAGAACATCGGTGGAAGACCAGATGGAAACACCGATCTTGATCTTGGAGTTATCGGTTACGGTAGGAGTAGAGCCGCTTGCGCTCTTCTTAGATGAGGAGGATCCTCCTGCTGCTGATCCGCATCCAACAAGCATGCTGGCTGCAAGACCAACTCCCAAAACTGATTTTGCGAGTCTCTTCATTTTCATACTTTTCCCTCTTTTCTTGCTACATGATGTACAGGAGTCCGTTTCGGTTCTTATACCTGACCTTTCAAATCTGACCGGATTCGGAATGAATCTTCCGAAAATCTGTACTGTCCGGAAAGCTTTGTTTCCTCTTCCTGTCTCGAAGTTGTATATTTCGTATATATACAACTTATTTAGAACTTGTTCAGTCTATCTGAACCATTTGGGAATATTTTCTGTACACCCCCTTGCTTGACAATGACAATATAGTGCAATTTGCCATATATGTCAACATACAGCTTTACACTTTGTGCAAATTAGTCAATTACAACCCTCTAGTTTTATACAAGTTGGCAGTTAGTTGTATATGTACAAATTATTGTGATTTTTATGTCAAAGCTAATCAAAGCGGCCAATAATGCGGCCGGTAACGGTCCCTAAAACGACTTCGTTAAATTGTAGACAAGTAAAAAGTACATGTACATTTCCCAGAGGGTATAGGAGAAAATGTACATGTACTCTGCTAATAAGGTTATGCTGTTTTCCTGTCAGTTGTTCTGCCAGTTCTATGCTGATCTGCTGTCAGCTTTCTGTCTGCTGTATACTGATCTGCTGTCAGCTTTCTTAGCTGCTTTCTGATACTATCCTCAGGCAGCCGCCGCTTTTCCCTTCTTCTCTTTCTTCTCCTTCTTGTCCTTCAGTCCGACACTTCCAATCAGAGCCTGGAGGACGATGAAGAAGCAGAGCATAATCGAGAGAACGATACGAACCCACCAGCTGGACAATGTGCCCTGTGTGGTGATCAGAGAGGCAATGGTTCCCTTGATCAGTACACCGAAGAGTGTACCGAAAACTGTGCCGACACCTCCGGAGAGGAGGGTTCCGCCGATGACTGCGGCCGAGATGGCATCCATCTCAAGTCCCTTGGCCTGCTCTACGAAGCCTGCACAGGAGTTCAGGCAGAAGAGGAAGCCGCCCAGACCGGCCAGAAAGCCGTCCAGGACATAAGCCTTCATCTTGGTGCGGTTTACATTTAAGCCCATCATAACCGCACTCTGCTCATTGCCGCCGATGGCGTAGAGAGCCCGGCCGAACTTGGTAAAGTGAAGCATGAGGGTGATCAGGATGACAACGACCAGGGCAACGACAACGGTCGGATAGATATAGGAGTTGATCGTGACCCCGTGCCGGTTGGTATAGCCGAAGGGCAGATACATCTTCTCATTGGCCCAGGCCAGGAAGGTCTTGTTCTTGATGGCAATCATATCGGTGGAAATGACCGCTGTCAGGCCTCTGCCGAAGAACATACCGGCCAGGGTGATGATAAAGGGCTGGATCTTCAGATAGGTGACCAGGTAGCCCTGGACCAGTCCAAAGAGGAGGCCGATCACCAGGGAGAGGATTAGGGCTGCATAGGCGCTCATGCCCTTGTTCTGCATGATATCCGCAGAGCTCATGCAGACCAGTGCGGTGACAGATCCGACGGAAATATCGATACCTCCGGTGATCATGACGATGGTCAGGCCGCAGGCGATGACGATCAGGCCTGCATTTGAGATAAATAGATTCAGGAACATCTGGGGTCTGGCAAATCCTCTGTCATTAAAGATGATCATGCCTGCGATATACATGACAGCGAACATCAGAATCGTAATGAGGAGGAGGAAACTTGTCTTGGACAGCTTTGCTTTCTTAGCCATTTATGCCACCGCCTTTCTCTTGGAAAGTCCGGCAATCTTCTTACGGAAGACAGGGCTCTGGATAACAACGATTACTACGACAACGATTGCCTTGTAAACCGGCAGCTGATCCGCCGATACATTCATGGCATAGAGAGAGGTTGTCAGGGCCTGGATGGTGTAGGCGCCGATGATGGAGCCCATCATGTTGAACTTACCGCCGCCCAGGTTGTTGCCGCCGAGGGCAACGGCCAGAATGGCATCCATTTCCATGTTCAGACCGATATTATTGGCATCGGCCGAGTAGATTCTGGAGGAAGCCACGATTCCGGCAAGTCCTGCAAGAAGACCGCAGATTACGTAGGATATAAATTTCAGTAAGGTTGAATTCAGTCCGACCAGGCGGGAAGCGGAACCGTTGATTCCGACACTCTCGATGTAGAGGCCAAGGGCTGTCTTCTTTAAAATCAGCTGCATGACAATGACGGTAAGGATGGCAACGAATACCGGTGTCGGTACCGGGCACTTTCCGATGTAGCCGCCGAGAACCTTATAGGCCGGGACACGGACATAGGTGATCTGGCCCTTGGTGACAAGCTGTGCGATGCCACGGCCGGCCGTAAAGAGAATCAGGGTTGCGACCATGGGCTGAATCTTGAACTTTGCGACCAGAAGGCCGTTGAAGGCTCCGCAGAGGCCTGCGGCAAGTATGCCGACCAGGGCTGCGATAAAGATTGGCATGGCCAGAGTGTTGGTGGAAACCTTGCCTCCGGACAGGAGCTGGCAGCAGATGGCTGCAGCGACGGCCATGATGGCGCCGACGGAAATATCCTGTCCTCCGGATGCTGCTGTAACCAGTGTCATGCCGACTGCCAGAATAACCAGCTCGGAACCACGGTTGATAATATCGATAATGTATCCATAGAGAACGCCGTTATTGATAGATACCTTGAAAAAGGTAGGCGTCTGTATCAGATTGATTAAGAGAACTGCGATGAGACATACGACCGGCAAAAAGAGGGAAGTATGTACCAGGCGGTTCCAAAAAGACTTCTTTGTCATTTCTCTCCTCCTTCATCACCGCCGGCAATGGTCTTCATGATATCGGCCTGATTCAGCTGATCTCCGGTCAGTTCGCCGACCTTGCTGCCGTCTCTTAAGACTTCCATCCGGGAGCAGGTCCGAAGCATCTCTTCGATTTCGGAAGAAATGAAGGTGATGGCCTTGCCCTGATCCGCCAGATCCAGTACCAGTTTCTGAATTTCGGTCTTGGTTCCGATATCAATACCTCGGGTCGGCTCATCCAGAATCAGATATTCCGGATTGGTCAGAAGCCAGCGGGCTATGATGACCTTCTGCTGGTTTCCGCCGGACAGACTCTTGACCGGAGTCTCCCGGTCAGCGGTCTTGATTTCCAGAAGATCAATAAATTTATCAGCTGCTTCTTCCATCTCCTTCCGACTCATCAGGTGGAACATGCCCTTCTTGGCCTGAAGTGCAATGATGATATTCTCACGGACGGACAGCTCATCAATAATGCCATCCTTTTTCCGGTCCTCAGGCAGATAGGCCATGCCAAGATGCATGGCATCCAATGGCTTATTGATCTTCACCGGTTTTCCGTCCACCTTGAGCTCGCCCTGATCGGCCTTGTCCGCGCCATAAATGCAGCGGACCATCTCGGAACGGCCGGATCCCAGGAGTCCGGTAAGACCGATGACCTCGCCCTTATGGATTGTAAGATCGAAGGGATGAATGGTTCCGGAATGGCCGAGTCCGTCTGCCTCAATGACAGCCGGCGCATCCATATCGATGTGGCCTTCATGACCGCTCTTGATATCGGCCAGGTCATCCAGGTTCTTTCCTAGCATCTTTGCAACCAGCTGTACACGGGGAAGCTCGGCGGCCTTGTATTCTCCGACCAGCTCTCCGTTTCTTAAGACCGTGATCCGGTCGCAAACCGCATAAACCTGCTCCAGGAAATGAGTGACGAAAATAATTCCGACATCCTTGTCCCTAAGCATCCGCATGAGACGGAAGAGCTTTTCAACCTCCTCGTCATCCAGGGAGGAGGTCGGCTCATCGAGGATCAGGACCTTGCACTGCATGTCGACCGCTCTTGCAATGGCGATCATCTGCTGAACAGCCAGGGAGCAGTCTCCCAGCATCTGATCCGGATCCGCATCGATCTCCAGCTCCTTCAGAAGATCTGCAGACCGCTTCTTAACCTCCTTCCAGTCGATCATCCTGCCCTTTCTGGGCTCTCTTCCAATGAAGAGATTCTCCTTTACGGTAAGATTGGGGCAGAGGTTGACCTCCTGATATACGGTGGAGATTCCGTTCTTCTGTGCTTCCTCAGGACTGTGATTTACGATATTCTTCCCATCCATGATGATGGTTCCGGCTTCCAGATCATAGACACCGGTGAGAACCTTGATCAGAGTGGATTTTCCTGCACCGTTCTCTCCCATCAGAGCATGGATCTCACCCTGACGTAAGGTAAAATTCACATCGGAAAGTGACTTTACGCCAGGGAAGGTCTTGGTGATGTTTTTCATTTCCAGGATCACATCCCTATCCATGTTGACTCCTTTCTATTTATGAAAATGGCGTGAGGACCGCTGGTTTACTTCCAACGAAGATCCTCACGCCATCCAACTTCACTCTAAGTCATATGTAATCTTTTGATCGATGAAACCTCTTCTGATCCGATTAGTAAGATCTGCCGCTGATGACATCATCCGTTACTACAGTAACATCATAGTTCTTGGCATCTCCGCTCTCGCCTGCAGCGCTGACGCTCTTGACAGTATCGTCATGAGCGAACATTGCCTCGTCGATGAACTGAGACTTCTCAACTTTCTTGCCGGCCTCAAGATTCTTGATGATCTCATCAAGCTTCGGTCCGTACAGAGGGTTGCACTCGGTATCCAGAGTGATCTTTCCGTCCTTGACATCAGTAAGGCCAGCCTTGGTGGAGTCGAAGGACATTACCATGACATCGCCGTTCTTTAAGTCAGTACCAACCTTCTTGCCGGCTGCTTCCAGAGCATCGATAGCACCGAATGCCTCGTTATCATTCTCACAGTAAACAACGTTGAAGTCACTGTTCTGCTTCAGGATGGACTCCATAACCTCCTGGCCTTTTGCCTGAGTGAACTCACCGGTCTGCTGAGCTACCAGCTTCCAGCCATTTGCCTTAACAGCGTCATTCAGACCTTCGGTACGGCCGATCTGTGCGGATGCACCGATGGTTCCCTGGATATCAACGATCTTGATATCGGTCTGGGCAACGCCCTGAGCGTCTGCATACTGTTTCAGCCAGTCGCAGGCCTTATTACCTTCAGCCTTGAAGTCGGAACCGATTCTCATGGTGTAGAGGCTGTCGTCTGATACATCAACCATACGGTCAACGACGATAACCGGAATTCCGGCATCCTTGGCTTCCTGAAGAACGGTATCCCAACCGGTCTCGGTTACAGGATCGAGAACGATGTAATCTACATCCTGCTGAATGAAGTTACGAATAGCTGTGATCTGGTTCTCCTGCTTCTGCTGAGCATCATCGAAGATCAGCTTGTAGCCGTTTTTCGAAGTGAAGGTATCCTTAACCGACTTCGTACATGCGGTACGCCAGTCAGACTCGGCACCGACCTGAGCGAATCCTACGGTAATCTCTCCGCCGGAGGATTTCTTGCTGTCGGACTTGCTGCTCGACTTGCTGCTTCCGCCGCTTGTTGCGCTGCCGCAGCCTGCCAGGACTCCCATGGCCATCACACCTGTAAGTAACAGACTCAACATTTTCTTCTTCATCTAAAAACCCCCTTTTCATTTCCGGACGCCGTCCCCGGCATCCCCCGTTTGTTATGACTTAGATGAATTCCTTTTGACAATGCTCATTATAGGAAAATTGCATTTTTACCGATACAGAATGGCTTTCGAAATTCGTGCGGATTTTTTCGGAAGGAATTTTAAAATTTTCGTAAAATTTTAAACCTCGGCTGCTTCAAATGAAATCAGTGTGATTTTTTTCGCGGAAAGTGGAATATTTTCTTATAGAAGTGTCTTCATGCAGAAATATTGACCAGGATTTGACTGCCTGACAGAAATCCCATCTGATCGGCCTGAAGTTATGATCCGAAATGAGAGCCTAATCTGGAAATCAGATATAGAAGTCAGACATCAGGAACAGATCTGGTAATTGAATAAAAATCAGGCATAAAGAGGGGGACTCCTCAAAGCCCCGGATTCTCTACCTTCTTCGGGAGCAGAAGTCTGACTTCCGTTCCGTGTCCCGGATAGGACCGGACGGTAAAATTCATATCCGCCCCGTAATAGAGCTTGAGCCGGGCCGCCACATTGGCCACACCGAAGCCGCCGTAACCGTGGTGTCCGGTCTCTGGCTCTCCGGTCAGGATTTTCTGGCGGAAGGCATCGAGTTCTTCCTTATTCATGCCCCGGCCGTTGTCCTGAATGGTAAAAAGCATGTCATCGCCGTGTGATACGCCGGTCACCCGGATGAAGCCCTTCTTTCTCTGATTGCGGATGCCGTGATAGAGGGCATTCTCCACCAGAGGCTGGAGAGTCATTTTGACAATGCTTAAGTCCTCGATCTCCGGATCGATCCGGACCTCATAGTCCATGATGTCCTGGAAGCGCATATGCTGGATGGCAAGATAGCTTTCGATATGCTTCTTTTCATCGGAAACCGGTATGACATCCAGACCGTTCGACAAAGAGACCCGGAAGAATTCCGACAGATAGGAAAGGATCTCGACTGCCTCATCCTTCTCTCCGGCCTCGGTCAGCCAGACGATGGTATCCAGTGTATTGTAGAGGAAATGGGGATTGATCTCAGCCGTCAGGAGCTTTAATTCCAGAGACTGCTTCTCCTTCTGCTCCCGGGCCTCCTGGGCGATCAGATTTTCAATCTCGCCGCCCATATGATTGAATCGGTCCGCGAGGACATCCAGCTCATTGCCGTTATCGGTCTGAAGCTCGGTTGAGAAATCGCCCCGGGCAAAGTTCTCCGTGGCCTTACACATGTCATCGATGGGGCGGACCACTCTTCTTGTCACATAGCGGGAAAGGGCGACATTCAGAACCATCATGGCGGCCAGAATGATCACCATGATCCTTAGAAAGAGGAGGACATTGTGGGCGACCTCCTTACGGACGATTTCAATCTGCGCGGCCTCCTTGTAAATATATTCCTGGACAGAATTCTGGATCAGGCTGGTCAGTATGGTGATATCCATGTTGAACATCTTGATATTGGTGTCGTAATGTCCGCCCTGGTCTACATTTTTCAGAATATCCGTCACCCGGTCCTGCAGGGTGTCGAGGAGGCTTAAGGTCGAATCCAGCTGTTTTTCAATCTCTTCGTTGGAGTTTCTTTCCTTGAGCTTGGTGAATTTGGCCCGCATACTCTCGATCTGCCGGTAGGGATTGCTGTCGCCGAGTCCGGAACGGACGGAGTTGTCGGTCCAGTGGATACTGCCGACGATGATCTGATACATGACCTCGTCCATGTCCTTCTTGAAGCTCAGATTGTAGCTGTTAGCCATGGTGATGTTCTGGACGATGCCGTCGTACTGGCGGTAAAAATTGAAGAGGCTGCCAAGAGTCACAGCCAGAAGAATAAAGATCGGAAGGAGAATGCCCCAGATATTGATGAGAATCTGCTGACGGATGGTTGCTCTCCTTCTTGTTCGTTTTATGCTGTGTCTCTTGCCCTTTTCCTTCCGGGCTTCCCAGATTTTCATCCCCGAATTACCCCTGATTTCATCTCTTCCCGTCTGATCCCGGATTTTCCTCGATATGCTTCCCCGGATTTCATCTCAGATTTCCCCTGATTGATTTTCCCGGCTTTCATCCCGGATTCCCCTGATATGCTTTGCTTTTCTTCGGCTCTGCTCCGGTTCTTACCCCTGCTTTACCTTCTCTGCGCCCTCGCCCCGGACCTGATTCCGGTATTCCTTAGGCGTCATATGCTGTGTCTTCTTAAATATAGAGCTGAAATAATGCGGATCCCTGTATCCGACCGCCTCTGCGATATCCGTAATCCGCATGGAGGTTCCGGCCAGCTTCTGCCTGGCCTCTTCCATTCTCCGATCAGTCAGATACTCGCTGAAGCCCTCTCCGATTTCCCTGGCAAAGACCGTGGAGAAATGCGCCGGCGACATATCCGCCACCAGAGCTGCCTGGTTCAGGCTGATATCTTCCGAGGAATGCTCACGAATAAAGGATGCCGCCTTCATGATCTGAGGCGAGATCCGGCCGGCTCCGCTCTGGTCCCGGCAGTTTAAGATCCGTGTAAAAAACTGTCTCAGATAGTCCATGCCGGAATCCATGCTTCCGGCGAATCGCTTGCCTGCCTCTTCGATCGGACCCAGGATCCTTTCTCTCTGGTCTTTGTCCATATTAAGCCCGAGCAGATACTTGTTTCCGGCAAAATAGATGTCCGAGATCACATACTGGCGGAAGAAAAGAGATTTCAGATTATTCCGTCCCAGAGCAGACAGATATTCCTCAATGAAGGCATCAATCCTGTCGATATCCCCGCTGGCGAAGAAATCAAGCAGAGCCGTCTGGCCGGCGCCCTTGGGATCGACCTCGCCGACATCGATGGGAGTCTGGTCGGAATAATCTCCTGCAGCTGCATTCAAAGCCCTTGCATTTGAAACGCTCGTGTTCGGCTCTCCGGCCTGCAGGCTTCCTTCACTCATGTTTCCTGCACCCAATGCTCCCACGTTCATAGCTTCTGTATTTGAAAGCCGGCTTTCTCTGCTCCGGACTCCCATATCCCCATCGTCTCCCGGCCTCTGCATACGGCGGGACAGATGGCGGACCAGTTCCTCCGTGGCCTGCTCTTCCTTAATGGCATCCGCCGCCTTGTGAAGGGCGTCGAGAAGCTGGCGGGCCGTGACGGGCTTGAGGAGATACTCCGTCACACCCAGGTCAATGGCCTGCTTGGCATAATCGAATTCATTAAAACCGGAAAGAATCAGAATTTTGATATGAGGAAGTTCCTTTTTCACACGCCTTGACAGCTCCAGGCCATCCATGAAAGGCATGCGGATATCGGTAATCAGAATATCCGGTCGTTTTTCCAGGATTTCAGGCAGTGCCATTTCGCCGTCTCCGGCGTTCCCCATCAGGCAGAAGCCCTCCTCTTCCCACGAAATGCTCCGGACAATCCCCTGGCGGATGACAGATTCATCCTCTACGAGATAGACATTAATCATAACAGACCCCCTTCAGTCGACTAATACCTCAAGTATAAGCCGAATTGAAAACTTGTCAAACTTCTTAGACAGATGAGAAAGAAAGTGGCTATGAAAGAATCTGCAGACATCAGGGTTTCCCCAGATGCAATCAGCTGGCTGACCATGCGAAATATAGACCGGGCAGAAAAAATCAGGGAACATCCGCCATTTGGTTCAGCAGATATTCCCTGATTTTAATCTTCCTTATGAGATGGTCTATGTTGGGTCGATATCACTCAATTCCTGCGAATTCGTATCCCTCATCGACGATAGCCTGGCGGATGGCATCCTCGGATACCGGGCCGGTGGTCTCGATAACAGCAATGTTCTTCTCATGATCTGCACTTGCGCTCTGTACATTGTCCAGAGCCTCGAGAGCCTTCTTTACGTGATTCTCACAGTTGTGGCACATCATTCCGTTTACTTTGATTGTTTCTGTCATGGTTTCTTTCTCCTTTTCTTCTGTTACTGCTGCGGTTGTTTTTGCTGTTTCCTCTTTTTCTGTTGCTGTAGTTGATTTTACTGCTTCCACAGTTCCTGTATTTACTGAAGTTCTCGTATTTTCTTCTGTATCACCTGCATGATTGACAGATGCGGTCGTATTTTCATTTCCGACCGCTGCACTGTTCACAGTTGCTGTCTTCTGCTCTGTGGCCTGCTTTTTCGTATCCACAGCATCCTGTTTCCCGGTCTGTCCTGCATTCTGCTCCGCCGGCTTCTGTCCAGCTTCTGCTGTTTTCTGTGCAGCCGCATCCGCCGGCTTCTGCCCCTTTCCGTAAATCTTGAAAAGGTTGATCCTCAGGGCATTCATGCAGACAGTAAAGCTCGACAGTGCCATGGCTGCGGCACCCCACATGGGATTCATATTGACACCCCAGTGTGCATAGAGTCCTGCTGCGATTGGAATCAGTATAACATTATAGGCAAAGGCCCAGAAGAGGTTTTCATGAATATTCCTTAAGGTAGCCCGGGACAGGCGGATGGCTGCCGAAGCATCGGTCAGTCGGGAGTTCATAAGGACGATATCCGCCGAATCGATGGCTACATCGGTTCCGGCCCCGATGGCAATGCCGACATCCGACCGCATAAGGGCCGGCGCATCGTTGATGCCATCGCCAACCATAGCAACCGTGCCTTCCTTCTGAAGCTCGCGGATGGCAGCTTCCTTTCCGTCCGGAAGGACACCGGCGATGACGCGGTCCACACCGGCTTCCTTTCCGATGGCATTTGCAGTCTTCTCATTATCACCGGTCAGCATAACAACCTTGATGCCCATCTTCTGCATTTCCTTCACGGCTCTTGCAGAATCCGGTTTGATGACATCGGCTACGGCAAGAATTCCAAGAACCTTCTTGCCCTGAGCAAAGAAGAGCGGCGTCTTGCCCTGGCCTGCCAAATCATCTGCCTGCTTCTTTAAGGAAGAAGGAACCTCGGTCAGACTTTCCATAAAGCTTCCGGAGCCGCCGTAACAGGTCTCTCCGTCAATCGTTCCGGTCAGACCGTGTCCGGACAAAGCCTTGAAATCGTCCGCCGGTTCAGCCTTGATTCCGCGCTGGTCTGCCATTTCCACAATAGCTCTGGCCAGAGGGTGCTCGGATTTCTCTTCCAGGGCAAAGGCCTTTGTCAGGAGCTCGGTCTTAGTTACACCCTCTGCCGGGAAAATATCTGTCACATAAGGCTGGCCCTCTGTAATGGTTCCGGTCTTATCCAGAGCAACGGTCTTCAGCTTTCCGGCATTCTCCAGAGCTTCACTGGTCTTGAAGAGAATACCGTTTCTGGCTCCGACACCATTTCCGACCATGATGGCAACCGGTGTTGCCAGGCCGAGAGCACAGGGGCAGGAGACAACGAGAACGGCAATGGCCTTCTCAACCGCGTAAGCCGGGCCGGCACCCAGGATCAGCCAGATGATTCCGACGAGCAGGGCGATGGTCATAACCGAAGGAACGAAGACGCCGGAAACCTTATCTGCAATTCTTGCAATGGGAGCCTTGGTGGCAGCCGCATCGCTGACCATCTGAATGATCTGGGCAAAGGTCGTATCCTTGCCGATTCTTGTGGCCCTGGCCTTGAAATAGCCGGACCGGTTCATGGTTGCAGCGCTTACGGTATCATCCACGGTCTTGTCGACCGGAATGGACTCACCGGTCAGAGCCGATTCATCAACCGCACTGCTTCCTTCGATGATGACACCATCCACCGGAACCGAAGACCCCGGCTTTACGATGAAGACATCGCCCAGCTTCACTTCGTCGATTCCGACCTCGACCTCTTTTCCGTCACGCTCCAGAACTGCGGTCTTCGGCGCCATCTTGACCAGATTCTTCAAAGCATCCGTCGTTCTGCCCTTGGAATAGGACTCCAGGGTTTTTCCGACAGTGATCAGGGCCGGGATCATCGCTGCAGATTCAAAGTAGAGCTGATTATGATACATGGACATGAGGTCCATATTTGACACGCCATTGGTCACCATCCAGGTCATCCGGAATAAAATGTAGAGCGACCAGCCGAAGGATACCGAGGAACCGAGGGCGACCAGGGCATCCATGTTCGGGGCCCGGTGGGCCAGGGAACGGAAACCGGAAATAAAGAAGTCCCGGTTGATGTACATGACGATCATGGCGATCAGCATCTGAAGGATGGCCAGTCCAATATGGTTATGAACCAGGAAGGGCGGAACCGGCCAGCCCAGCATGTTGTGGCCCATGGTGAAATACATAAGGACAATAAGGAAACCGATGGAAAGCTTGAGTCTCCGGAGAAGTCTCGGCGTCGACCGGTCCTTTAAGGCATCCTCCTCTGCCGCGATAGCTCTGGACATTGAGCCGGCCTGGGAAGAGTCCGAACCGCTGCTCTCTTCTGCCGCATCTCTGGGCTTTGCGCCGTAGCCGGCGTCCTCCACGGCCTTTACGATCTCCTCATCCGAGGCGTCTCCATCGACAGCCATGGAATTGGTCAGAAGGGAGACCGAAACATTTTTTACATCCGGGAGCTTGCTGACTGCCTTCTCGACATGGGCCTGGCAGGCGGCGCAGCTCATTCCGGTAACAATATACTGCTTCATTCTCTGAGGAACCTCCTTACTTTAAAGATGCAGGTAACAGATACCTGACAGCCGCCGGAATCTGCTTTTCATTACTTATTTCTGTAAAGATGCAAGTAACTGATACAAAACAGATATCCGGAATCTGCTTTTCATTACTTACTTCATCAGCTTCTGCAGAACCTTGCAGAGCTCATCTACGGACTCGTCCTTTCCTGCCTTGATGTCTCTGGTCACGCAGCCCTTGATGTGCTCCTGTAAGAGTACCTTGTTGAAGCTGTTCAGAGCGCTGGTGACTGCCGACACCTGGATCAGGATATCTGGACAGTAGAGATCGTTTTCGACCATCTTTTCAATTCCTCGGATCTGTCCCTCTGCCTTCTTCAGGCGGGTCAGGAGAGCCTTCTTGGTCTCCTCGGACCGGTTGGTGTGACGGCAGCAGGGAGGAAGGGATTCCTCTTTATTCTTTTCCAGATCGATTGCTTCACTTGCCATAAAGCAGCCTCCTATTCTATTCATCTTATCTATTGTCGATACCCTATCCGGGTATCTCTTCCGATACAGATAATATACCCCTCTAGGGTATGTGTCAAGAAAATTCGAGAACTTTTTTGAACCCTAAGGTCAGAAAAGCCCGGGAAGGATCAGATTATTTCCTCCCCGGGCGGTATTATTTGATAATAAAACTCCCCTGTACTGTTTACTGCCTGGCATTAAATTGGGAAATATACCTCGGAAATCAAAGAATCTTCAATCCCGAGGTACAACTCGGCCGAAATTCAGAAAAATGTACCTCGGAAATCAAAAAACTCTTCGATCCCGAGGTATTTCTTAGGTAAGCCGGATTTTGGTCTATATTTCAATAGAGCATCGCAAAGAAGCTTGCCCCAATGACCGTAATCAGTCCATTGACCACGATGGCCAGGGATGCCATGGCGCCTTCGATGTCGCCCATCTCCATAGCCTTGGAGGTACCGATCGCATGGGCGGCTGCACCGATGGCCAGACCTTTGGCCACAGGGTCCGTAATCCGAAAAAGCTTACAGACCGAAACCGCAATGACATTTCCCAGAATACCGGTCACGATGATGACAGCCACGGAAATCGTCACAACTCCGCCCAGCTCATCCGATACACTCATGCCGATGGCCGTGGTGATGGACTTGGGAAGCAGGGTGACATAATGCTTGTGAGACAGCTTGAAGAGAACCGACATAGCAAGGACAGAGCCCATGGATGTGATAGAGCCGGCCAGAAGTCCCACGATAATGCCAACCCAGTTCCTCTTTAGCCGTTCAATGTGCAGATAGAGAGGAATAGCCAGACTGACCGTCGCCGGCGTCAGAAGATAGGACAGATACCGGGCACTCTTGTTGTAATCCGCATAATCGATATGGAAAACGCTTAAGATCACCATAACAAAAATAATCGAGATCAGAAGGGGATTGCAGATCGACAGTCCCGTTTTATTCCGGATCACGACTCCGAGCCAGTAGCCGATGATACTGATTACTACACCAAATGTCGCTGACAGAGCGATTACACCGCTGATACTTTCCATAACAAATGCCTTTCCGAATCCTTCGAATTTCGATCCTTCCTTCTGATTCTTATGATTTCTTCCCGAAATGATCCCGCCGCCAGCGCTTGTCGCGAATGTACTGCTTCTTGATCTTCAGCCGCAGCCTCCGATCCAGAGGAATCATATTTCTCTCATGACGCTCCTGGGCCACCTCAGCACTGATGATGGCATCGGTGTGGGAGGTCTGTCTTTTGCGAAGCCGCATAATCGCCTGCGTTACGGTACCGGTAACTCCCATGACCAGAACAGTGGAAACCACCGTGATCACCAGGATCGGAATCAGAACCGGCTTGAGGTCAGTCCATGCCGTCAGGAGGCCGACAGCCGCCGGAATAAACATGAGCGGCATGATCTCGATCAGAAACTCCGCCGTATCCTTGACATCCTCGATATGAAGGGCATGGGTGCAGAGAAGAACCAGCATCAGCACCAGTCCATAGATGCTGCCCGGAATCGGAAGCGGCAGAAAATGATGCAGAAATTCACCCACACAGGTAACGATGAGGATGATGCCGAACTGTTTCATGTATTTCATAACGAGGGTCCTTTCTGATAAATATAGACCGGGATGCAAAGAAGCTTTCACCCACGATCTTTCCCGCTATTATTATAGGTTTTGCCAGGTTTCCTGTCCATGAATCTCTCCTCCTTAATTTGTTTTTTAGCACTTGCGGAGTCCTTGCTTTTATCTGGATAATGGGGTTGAATTATGCTACTCTATCTTTAATTTGTTTCTGAGTCAACCACATCCCGGCTAAAGCCGGGAGCTTGAAATTTAAGAAGCTTCCGATCCGAAAGGATTGAAACCAGAAAAGATTCAAACTCAAAAGATCGAAATCAAGGAATCATCAACAGCCAGCCTCTGGCCGCTTTGGATTCATACGATAAAAATTATCCCCAAGGAGCATCCCTCATGAGAAAATTATTTAAGAAAATGGAAAACCGGAAATACAGCCAGATCTCCTGGTATATTATCTGGACCGTTGTAATTGCCTATGTGATCCTTCAGATCCTGAGCCATCTCGGTCTGATCGGAAGCGCGATTGGAACCAGCCTGTCCTGGATGAATATCCTCTTCAAGCCGCTGATTCTCGGTTTTGCCATCGCCTACCTCCTCTATCCCCTGGATAATTTCTTCCAGAAGCAGTTCCAGAAGATTCCCTTCTTCCGGAAAAAAGGCACTCGGTCCCGGCCGGCTGCCGTTGCCCTGACCGGCATTATCATTGTCCTCGGAATCGCCCTTGTTTTATTCCTGATCGTCTCAGCCGTGACCAAGGATATCTCTGTAGCCAAGGACAGCAACATTGCGACCATGCTTTCCGGCATCAGTGATTCGGTCAACAGTCTCTACAAGAATCTGACGAGCTTTCTCAACAATCTGAATGTCTCATCCAGCGATCTGGAGCAGTATCTGAAGCCTCTGAAATCCTCGGTCTTAAACCTGGCCGGGTCTGCCGCCAATCAGGTCAGCAATATGGTCACAAGCCTTCCGTCTACCCTCTCCAGTCTGCTCTTCGCCATCATTTTCGCCATCTACTTCCAGCTGGACGGCGAGGGCCTGAAGCGCTACTGGGGCAGTTCCTTTAAGGCCATGCTTCCCAAGAAATCCTGGAGCCATATCCGCTCCTTTATTCGAAATGCAGACCAGGTCTTCTCCGGTTACATCCGCGGCCAGCTCATCGATGCTATCTTCATGGCCACCGTCGTCAGCATCGGCCTGTCCCTGGTCGGCCTCCGCTACTCGATTCTGATCGGAATCCTCACCGGAATCGGAAATCTGATCCCCTATGTCGGTCCCTTCGTGGCCTATGTTTCTGTCATCCTGGTCAATATCTTAAACTGGAATCCGGAAAAGCTGATTGTCTCATTAATCGTCGTCTTCGTCATCCAGACCATCGACGGAAATATCATCAACCCAAAATTCCTGTCCAATGCCATCCAGATCCACCCGCTTCTGGTCATCGCATCCCTGATCATCGGAGGAAAAGTCGGCGGCTTTGTCGGCATGATCCTGGCCGTCCCCTGCGGCGCCCTTGTAAAGCTCTATTTCGAGAAGCTGATCCATTATCTCCATGAGCGGCGGCAGATCGAGGATCCGGACCCCATTACAGAAGCCGGCACTGCTGCTTCTGCGGAAGCTGCATCAAAGGAGAACAAAGATAGACCAGTACAGAAGTAAATCAGCGCAGCCGTCGAAAGAAATTCGTAAAATTTTCAAGAAAACATTTGACATCAGAAATAAGATTTGATACTATAACATAGTCGCCGGTGAGCGGCAGACAAAAGCACAGAAAAGTGCAAAGAGCGGAAGTGTCGGAATTGGCAGACGAGCAAGACTAAGGATCTTGTGGCAGCAATGTCGTGTGGGTTCAAGTCCCATCTTCCGCACTCTGCAGAAGTGGCGGAATTGGCAGACGCGCAGGCTTCAGGTGCCTG
>JAQYBF010000069.1 GCA_029338875.1 Lachnospiraceae bacterium | reverse complement strand
CCGCCGGCTGTATCAGGAACCTGTTTGATACAAACAATAATCTTCACGGTAAATTCCTCCTACTTATTTCAACAGCTTGCCGGAGATAACCATCCGCATTACTTCGGAAGTACCTTCGTAGATTTCTGTAATCTTGGCATCACGCATCATACGCTCTACATCGTATTCACGAATGTAACCGTAACCACCATGAAGCTGTACTGCCTCGGAAGTTACTTCAACAGCAATTCTTGCTGCGAAAAGCTTGGCAATGGCTGCTTCTTCACTGTAGGTGGAAGCAGTGGCAAAACCAACAGCGTCCTTTGCTGCTGCAGCCTTGTAGACAAGAAGCTGAGCGGCATCACACTTGGCCTTCATATCAGCCAGCTGGAACTGGGTGTTCTGGAAAGCTGCGATGGAACGGCCGAACTGCTTTCTTTCTTTAACGTATGCAACGGTGTTCTCCAGAGCGCCCTCTGCAAGGCCAAGAGCCTGAGTAGCGATACCGATACGGCCGCCGTCCAGAGTATGCATAGCGATAGGGAAGCCCTTGCCGCGAGGTCCGAGCTGGTTCTCAGCAGGAATCTTGCAGTCCTGGAAGATCAGCTCATAGGTAGCTGATCCACGAATGCCCATCTTATGCTCTTTGGTTCCGAAGGAGAATCCCGGAGTACCCTTCTCTACGATGAAAGCGGTGAACTTCTTGGAAGGTCTGCCCTTACGATCCGGAACGATATCGGTGTAAGCGATGATGATATAGACATCAGCGACTTCACCGTTGGTAATGAAGCACTTGGAGCCGTTCAGAGTCCAGTACTTTCCATCCTCGGAAAGAACTGCCTTGGTCTGTACGCCCTGGGCATCCGTACCGGCGCCCGGCTCGGTCAGACCGAAGGCACCCAGCCATTCACCGGATGCAAGCTTGGGGATGTACTTCTTCTTCTGGTCTTCATTTCCCCATGTCATAATAGGGTCGATGCAGAGGGAAGTATGTGCGGAAAGAGCAACTGCTGTAGTTCCGCAGACCTTGGCGATCTCTTCCAGGCAGAGAACATAAGTCAGTTCATCGCATCCCTGGCCGCCGTATTCTCTGGGAGCAGTAATTCCCATGAAACCGCATTTTGCAAGCTTCTTGAAAGTTTCTGCAGGGAACTTCTCTTCCTCATCGGTCTCCTGTGCAAGAGGCTTTACCTCGTTCTGTGCGAAGTCACGGAACAGGTCTCTCGCCATTGCATGTTTTTTATCTAACGTGAAATCCATGTTATGAACCTCCAAAATCCCTTTTACGTATCAGAGGAAGGACAAAAGGAATGACAGACGTGCTGTTCACACGTCTGTCCCCCTGATACTTTTGTCTTATTAAAGCTTGTCTACAGGAACCTTCTTGCCGTCAGCGTAGCTGTAGAAGCCGATTCCGGTCTTGACGCCAAGCTTCTTGCCGCGAACCATCTTACGAAGAAGAGGAGATGCGGCATACTTGCTGTCGTGGGTCTCAGCGAAGATAACATCCATGATTGCCAGGATGATATCCAGACCAATGTAGTCGCCGAGTTCCAGAGGTCCCATCGGGTGATTGCATCCGAGCTTCATAGCGGTATCAATTCCTTCGATGTCAGAAACACCTGCTGCATATACGCAGATGGCTTCGTTGATCATAGGAACCAGGATACGGTTTACTACGAAACCTGCAGCCTCGTTAACCTGTACCGGAGTCTTGCCAAGCTTAACGGCGATTTCCTTAACCTTGTCAACAACTTCGTCCGGAGTATTGGCACCCTTGATAACCTCAACCAGCTTCATAACAGGAGCCGGGTTGAAGAAATGCATGCCGATGACAGGCTTGGACAGGCCGGAGCCGATCTCTGTGATGGACAGAGAAGAGGTGTTGGATGCGAAAATGCAGTCCGGATTCTTAACGATCTCGTCCTGAAGAGCCTTGAAGCAGTCCTTCTTGATCTGCATGTTCTCAAGAGCGGCCTCAACTACGAGGTCAGGATCTACAGCGATGGTGTTCAGACCGGTTGTGATCTTAGCAAGCAGAGCGTCTGCAGCAGCCTGCTCCATCTTGCCCTTGGCAACTCTCTTGTCAAGCTGCTTCTTGATCTTAGCCTTGCCGCCTTCAGCGAACTCTTCCTTAATATCGCAGAGATAAACCTTCTCAACGTCAGCGCACTGAGCAAAAGCCTGTGCAATACCGGATCCCATGGTACCGGCACCGATAACAGCAACCTTCATTAGAATCTTCCTCCTTTAATTAGTCTTCATAACGGGTAACAGAGCAAGCTGCACCCATGCCGCCGCCGATGCAGAGTGTTGCAAGTCCGCGGTGAGCCTGTCTCTTCTGCATCTCATAGAGCAGAGTTACAAGGATACGGCATCCGCTGCATCCTACCGGATGTCCAAGAGCGATTGCACCGCCGTTGACATTCAGCTTAGCCGGATCAAAGTGAAGCTCCTTGGCTACTGCAAGAGACTGAGTAGCGAATGCTTCGTTTGCCTCGTAGAGATCAAAGTCATCGATAGAAAGACCGGTCTTCTTCAGAAGGTTTCTGGTAGCAACGATAGGTCCGACACCCATGATGGCAGGATCTACACCGCCAAGAGCTCCGGCTTCCCAGTAAGCCATAGGCTTAACACCAAGCTCCTTGGCCTTCTCTTCTGTCATAACAACGACGGCTGCTGCACCATCGTTGATTCCGGATGCGTTACCAGCGGTAACAACGCCGTCCTTCTTGAAGCAGGGCTTAAGCTTTGCAAGGCCTTCCTTGGTGGTACCAGGACGAGGTCCCTCATCGGTATCTACTACAGTAACCTTACCCTTACGGCCATGAACTTCGAAAGGAACGATCTCATCCTTGAACTTGCCGTCTTCAATGGCCTTGCATGCCTTCTGCTGAGACTCAGCTGCGAATGCATCCAGCTCTTCTCTGGTCAGGCCGTACTTTTCAGCAACGTTCTCTGCTGTGATTCCCATGTGATAATCATTGAATGCATCGGTCAGGGCATCCTTGATCATGGAATCCTGCAGCTGTGCATGACCCATACGATATCCATAACGTCCTTCCGGAATGAGGTAAGGAGCCTTGCTCATGGATTCCATACCACCTGCGATAGCGATTTCGCTCTCACCTGCAAGGATCTGGGTAGCTGCAAGGTTTACAGCCTCAAGTCCGGAACCGCAGAGGATATTCAGAGTCATAGCCGGGGTCTCAACAGGGATACCTGCGTTAACAGCGGACTGACGGGCAACATTCTGTCCCTGGCCGGCCTGCAGTACGCAGCCCATATAAACCATGTCAACCTTGTCTGCAGGAACTCCGGATCTCTTCAGTGCTTCCTTGATGACAGCAGTACCGAGATCTACAACAGGTACAGAAGCGAACTGGCCGCCCATCTTTCCGATGGCTGTACGGCACGCACCAGCGATAACGATTTTCTTGCCCATTCTTTTTACCTCCTAGGTTTAATGAACATACAATTATCTACTTCTTTATAATTTAAGGCTTCGCTCTATATTTATGAAATATAGGGCGTAACTCTTAAATCCAATGAATATAACTCTGACTTATCTCTTGTTGGAGTTCCGCCAGATATGCATCTTCTCGGCTGCCTCGATCAGTTCGTCACGGCAGTCCGGATGTGCAATATTGATGAGGCCTTCTGCCCTCTGCCAGGAGGTCAGGCCCTTGAGATTGACCATACCGTACTCGGTTACGATATACATGGCATTGGTCCGGGTATCGGTTGTCTGGCTTCCTTCCTCCAGGGTCGGACGGATCCGGCTCTCGAGTTTTCCGGTCTTCTTATTCTTATAAGTCGAGGACAGGCAGATGAAAGATTTTCCTCCGCGGGACAGGTAAGCGCCCATAACGAAGTCCTGCTGACCGCCGGAGCCGGAAATATTACGGATTCCTGCGCTCTCGGCATTGATCTGGCCGGAAAGGTCCACATCAACCGCATTATTGATGGAAATGAAATTATCTAATTTGGCGATTACGAACGGATCGTTGACGTAGCTTACGACACGTCCCGAGCATTCGGGGTTGTGATCCAGGTAGTCATAAAGCTTCTTGGAACCTGCTGCGAAAGCATAGGTCTGCAGGCCCCGGTCTATATTCTTCATGGAGCCGTCGATCTTACCGGCTTCAACCATGTCGATATAGGAATCGACATACATCTCGGTGTGAACACCCAGATGCTTTAAGTCGGACTTGGCGATCATCTGGCCGATGGCATTGGGCATGCCGCCGATTCCCAGCTGAAGAGTTGCGCCGTCCGGAATCTCCGGAACGACAAGCTTTGCAACGGCTTCATCGACTGCGGATGCAGGGCCGCCTGCCGGTACTTCATCGATCGGTTCATTGTCGCCTTCGATGATCATGTCTACGTCGCTGATATGGACGTAAGATTCTCTCTTGCCCAGGCAGACCGGCATGTTCTGATTGACTTCGACGATGACTTTCTTTGCCGTCTTCACAACCGCATACATATGACTTGCGTTGGGGCCGAAGTTGAAGTAGCCGTATTTATCCATAGGGGAAACCTGCATGACTGCAACATCAAGAGGATCCTTACTTTCCAGATAAAGTTTCGGGAGTTCGGAATAACGAAGCGGTGTCATGTAGCAGAAGCCCTTGTTCTGCGCGTGGCGTTCTACCGGATTCATGAACCAGCTGTTCCATGTGAAATGCTCGGCTGCATTCTCGACCTTGAAGATCTCCGGCTCGTGAAGAAGAATTCCGCCTCTGCACTTGATGTCGTGAAGTTCCGGCATTCTCTTGGCAAGGGCTTTATCAAAGGCCTTGTTGGTGGAAACACACCAGCCGTAATCAACCCAGTCACCATCTTTCACTACTGCTGCAGCCTGATCTGCTGTTACCAGCTTCTGCTGATATTCTTTCTCGTAATCCATCTCTTTTTACTCACCCGCTTTTGTTATTTTTTTAACAAACACATGTAAAAAAATATAGGGATCCTTACTACTAGGTTGGAGTTCTTTCTCCTTCTGAAACCTGGTTCATTCGCCCGACAGATGCATTATAGCATTGTACATTTACCAATTCAATAGGTTTTTGTTATTTTTTTAACAAGCTATATTTTGTGTCAGATTTACCCCACGCGTCCTTTTAAGTCCGCAGTTAGGGCCCCACGGGCCCACCGTTTGGACTCGGCTTCTTCTTATGGTATGATAAGGCTATTCAATTTATTAAAATTACAGGGGGCTTATAGAATGAATGAGCTTGAAAATATAAAACAGTTCCAGAAGGGGATCATCCCTGCCGACTGGATCCAGCGGCTGAACCTGGACGGCATTCTCGGAAATCTGGATGAGCAGACACTTCCTATGAGGCAGATGCTCTGCAATTACCAGTGTGCAGTCTATGAGGTCGAGACCAAGTTCAAGGTCTTAAATGAGAGACTCGGCATCAAGTATGACGGCAATCCGATTGAGTCCATAAAGACCCGGGTCAAATCCATGGAATCCATTGTTAAGAAGGTCAAGAAGAAGGACATTCCACTCAGCATTGAATCCATAGAAGAGAATATCCGGGATATCGCCGGCGTCCGTGTCATCTGTTCCTTCGAGGAGGATGTCTTCCGGATCGCCAAATATTTCCTGGCCCAGGATGATATCACTCTGATTGAAAAAAAGGATTACATCAACTATCCAAAACCCAACGGCTACCGCTCTCTTCACCTGATCGTACAGGTCCCGATTTTTACCGAGCTGGGCCGGAAGGATGTCTATGTCGAGGTCCAGATCCGGACCATTGCCATGGATTTCTGGGCATCCCTCGAACACAAGCTCCGCTATAAGAAAACGCTCTCCGCCGAGCAGCAGAAAGCCCTGGAGAAGGAGCTTTCCATCTGCGCTGAAGAGTGTGCCGACCTGGACCGGAGAATGGAGTACGCGAGGTCGGAGATTGTGCCGGATGATGGGGATATCGTAGTTAATTGATTTCCGGATCTCAGGGATCGATTTCAGAGGAAAATCTAAATCCCGATCCAATTTCCGCCAGAGTCCACTTTTGCTCCCCTTAAAGCCCCTCGGAAGTGTCGAAAATTCGATATAGGCAATCTTTTTTCGAATAATGCGTGTTTTTAGACTAATTTTATAGCATTTTTTGAAAACTTTTTTCTATATCGAACTTTCACGTCCAAAACAGCCTTTTCCATGGCATGGAAAGCGCATTTTTGGGAAATAATTACTTATATTGAACCCGAGCTTAATTTCATGGATCGATTTTGAAGGAAATTCCCAATTCCGATGTTTGATTAACGGATTCCCTGATTTATACATCGATTTTAAAGAAAATCTCAAATTCCGATGTTTGATTAACGGATTTTCCTGGTTTTATACATCGATTTTAAAGAAAATCTCAAATTCCGATGTTTGATTAAGCGGATTTTCCTGATTTTATACATCGATTTTAAAGGAAATCTCAAATTCCGATGTTCGTTTCTAATTAAAGAATGAAATAGTTAGAGCCCCGATCGCTGATCGGGGCTCTTTTGACGTCGCAGGATTCAATCAAAGATTAAATCCTGCTCCTGGCTCGACCTGCGGTCGAGCCATTTGGCGTCGCGAATTTCGAATAAATCGAAATTCCCTCCTGGCTCGACCTGCGGTCGAGCCATTATACGTCGCAATTTTCTTCGAAAATTGCTCCTGACTTGATCTCCTGCGGAGATCAAGTCATTACACATTCACATTAAAGAACACATGATCCTTTAACTGGAAGTAGTCGCGGACGTTGGATTTCTTGAACCAGGTCTGGCTGTTGTAGGCCTTGGGTGTCATAAAGAAGAGCTGGTTCATGGTGCCGGATGATGTTGTGTAACGGGTTCCGCGCAAGGCTGCTGCTGCCGCGCTCTTGGCATCGGCTGAAACTGCACTGTCATAATGATTGAGATAGTACTCTAGGACGGTCTCGCCGGTCTCGACGTATTTGCCGTTGGATCTAACGACCATCTTCCGAATGACGGGTTCAAACTGGGTCTTGGCATAGACAACAGATGTGATGCTGCTCTGTCCGCCGAAGCCATAACTCTTCTGATATACCCGGTTCATGATGACGCTTGCGACCGCAAGCATGCCGTTATAGCCTTGGTCTCCGGCCTCTGCCTGGCAGATGGCTCCGAGAAGTCTTACCTCCTGAGAGCTGGCGGCGTAGACCTTTCCGGCGGAAGACGTCACCTTCGATACATTTTCCACCTGGGCCTTGGCCTCTTCCGTCTTATTCTTCTGATCGTCTACTTCCTTCTGCTTTGCTGCCGCATCCGCCGCAGCCTTTTCCGCTTCCTGCCGTTTGGCTTCCGCTTCTGCCGCCGCCTTCTGGGCAGCCTCTTCGGCTGCCTTCTTCGCAGCCTCATCCTGAGTGGCATCCGCCCTGGCCTTGGCATCTGCAGCTGCCTGATCTGCTCTGGCGCTTTCGGCTGCTTTCTGCTTGGCAATCTCGTCCAGACTTGCCTTCTCGGACTCCTTCTGCTTCAGCGTATTCTCCTGCTGCTGGAGATTTGCTTCGGCAGCGGCCTTATCTTTCTGCTGTTCTGCGATGGCTGTGTTGACCTGGGTGGCCTGGGCCTGGGCGGTCGCGGTCTCAATTTTCTGCACATCCGCCTTATAGCCGGAGATCTGGGCATTGATCTCATCGACATTGGCCGATGCAATGCTGACCTCCTCGGCCTTGTCATCAATCTCCTGATTGGTGCTGGCAAGAAGAGTGCTCAGCTCTGCCTGCTTCTGAGCCAGAGTCGTCTGAGCCGTCTCGGCTTCCTGCTTCTGCTCCTTCAGCTTGTCCGACTTGGATGCAATGGTTTCCTTCAGATCCGCATAGGATTGCAGAAGGTTTTTGTTGTAGTCGGTAATCGATGTCGCATATTCCATCCGGTTCAGAAATTCCGACAGCGAACCGCTCTCTAAAATATAGACCAGAAGATTCTTTCCGGTGGAATTCTCATAGGATATAGCGATCTGTTCCTTGATCTTCTCATGGAGCTCATTTTCCTGGTTTTCCGCATCTTCGAGTTCTTCCGACAGCTTCTGAATATCCGCATCGGTCTGGACCACCTTGTCCTGGGCGGACTGGATCTGACTTCTCACGGTATCGATGTTATCCGTGATCGTATTCTTGTCACTTTCCAGATCCTTCTGCTCGGACTGCAGCTTGCTCAGATTCTCACTGGCTTCTGACTTCCTGGCCTCGGCTTCCTTCTGCTTTTTTAAAAGCTCCTGTTTTCTTTCCTCCGAAAGCTCGCTCCGGCTTTTGGCCTGGCCGGTCAGGGGCATGCAGAAGATTCCTCCTGCCAGAGCGACTGACAGGAAGAGAGAAAGGAAGCGGATTCCTTTATTCTTTTTTCTCTTATTTCTGAAATTCTTTTCCATCACGAATATCCCAATTACAAGTCACAAAGAAATATCTTAAAAAATAATCGTTACAGCTGTATCAGCTGACAGGCCAGATCGATTCATCCTGTCATCTGTCATCATCAGCTGATTCTTCATCTGTTATCCAGAAATGCCTGGGCATCATCTGCAGCTGGTCGATACCGACTCGACTGCCACGGCTCCGCCCCGGGTCACTTCGATCCTATGAAATTCCTTTTTCAGCAGGGCGATCAGGTCATCATTCCGTCTCGGCGTCAGCGTGGACTCCAGTAAAATGCTGTCTGTACTGATGTCGACAGGGTTTACATTTCCCGAAGAGGTATTGAAAACCTGGGCAATGCGGAAGACTTCCTGCTTGCCGCTCTCGTCAAGGTCCAGAACCCTGGCGTAGAGAATCTCATTCATATGTATCGGCTGATCGGTCAGATCAATAACCTTGATGACTTCCACCATAGTGTTCAGCTGCTTCTTGATCTGCTCGAAGGTGATATCATCACACATGGCGGAAATGGTCATGCGGGAGGTATCGGGCCTCTCTGTCGTTCCGACGGTCAGGCTCTTCAGATTATAGGATTTTCCGGAGAACAAGCCGGACACCTTGGCCAGGACACCGACGGAGTTCTCGACATAGAGTGCGATCCAGCGCTCCTTTAATGTATGATCTGCTTTCAAGGTCTCCCCTCCTTTATTCATTCTAATTTCATCGAAGGTGCTTTATCTTCCTATCCTGATCAGACAAGCGTTTGTCTGCCTTCCTGATCAGGCATATTCTCTGCACCTCTCCAGCTTTCCTAGAGAATCATATCACTCATGGCCCCGCCGTTCTTCACCATAGGAAGAACCAGCTCGGCACTGGAAATCACAAATTCGATCAGGAAGGGACCTTTCTCCTTCTTTGCCTCTTCAAAGGCCGGGAGAACTTCCTCTTCCCTGCTGACACGAACCGCCCTGACTCCGTAGCTGTCGGCCCATTTGATGAAATCCGGGACATAGGGCGGACAGTTCTCATTGGGTCCCTTGCAGTTGGGCGGGCAGGTATCTCTCTTCCGAAGGCAGGTGATGCAGTAGCGTTTGCCGTAATAAAGCTCCTGCTGCTGGCGGACCATGCCCAGATACTGGTTATTGAAGAGACAGACAATAACAGGAAGCCGGTTGGTAATAAGGGTTGCCATTTCCTGCATATTCATCTGGAAGCCGCCGTCTCCTGTGACACAGATGACCGGGAGATCCGGCCGGCCGGCCTTGGCACCGATGGCGGCAGGGAAGCCGAAGCCCATGGTTCCGAGTCCGCCGGAGGTAATCATCTTCCGATGGGCATTGAGTTCGATAAACTGAGTGGTCCACATCTGATGCTGTCCGACATCGGTTGTAACAATGGCCTCGGGGAAGGCCTGATTCATGGTCTTGATGATCTTCTCCGGTGTCAGGCCCTGATCCTTCTTCATGGTCAGGGGATGCTCCTCATCCCAGGCCTGAATCTCCTGAAACCAGCTGTCGGTCTTCAGGGGCTCCGCCCATTCATTCAGCTTGGACAGAGCCAGGCCCGCATCTGCAACGATGGGAACATCGACAACGACATTCCGGGAAATGGAGGAGGTATCGATGTCTACATGGATGATCTTCGCCTTGGGCGCAAATTCATTCAGGTCACCGGTGATCCGGTCATTGAAACGGGTGCCGATGGAAAAGAGGACATCGCAGTTGGATACCGCCATATTGGCGGCATACTTTCCGTGAAGACCCAGATCGCCGATGAAATGCGGATCGTCGGTCGGAATAGCTCCCCGTCCCATGACGGTGGTAACGACCGGAAGGTTCATTTTTTCAACGAATTTCAGAAGCTCTTCATTTGCGCCGCTGATATTGACTCCGCCGCCGGCAAGAAGCATAGGCCGCTTTGCCGAATGCAGAAGCTGATAGGCCTTCTTCAGCTGGCCGATATGAACCGAGGTGTTGGGCTTGTAGCCCCGGATATCCACATGATCCGGATAATCGGCGGGTCCCATGGCTGTCTGAATATCCTTGGGGATATCAACAAGAACCGGGCCCGGCTTTCCTGTTGTCGCAATATAGAAAGCCATCTTAATGATCCGGCCCAGGTCTTCCCGCTTCCGAACGGTGACGCCGTACTTTACAACCGACCGGGTCATGCCGACAATATCGACCTCCTGGAAGGCATCATTTCCGATCAGATCCTGAGGCACCTGACCGGTAAAGACCACCAAGGGCACACTGTCATAATGGGCATCGGCAATAGCCGTAATGGTATTGGTCGCACCGGGTCCGCTGGTCACCAGAGCCACACCGCAGCGGTTCTTTGCCCTGGCATAGCCCTCGGCCTCATGAACTACCGCCTGCTCATGACGGCCCAGGATCACCCGGATCTTATCTGTCTTGTAGAGCTCATCCGTAAGCTCGTTAATCATACCGCCGGGATAGGCAAAAAGGGTATCGACGCCCTCTGCCTCCAGGGCCTTGACAAACAGCTTTCGTCCTTTGATATTCAATGCAGCATTCCCCTCTCTGATTACCTGGTGGCTTCCTTAAGATTTCCGGTCCGCTCATAGGTTGTGAAATGATAGACCAGATCGTAATAGGTCTGCTCTTCACTGACTTCCGTGCATTTCCAGTCCGGATCCTTGTCAAGATTCGGGAAATAGGCGTCCGCCTCGTATGCGAAATCGACCTTGGTAACATAGGCCGTGTCGCAGTAAGGAAGGAGATCCTGATATACCTTCTGTCCGCCGATCACATAGACCTCGTCCGGATCGAAGCCGTTGTCGCGGATGACCTGAAAGAAGTCGTCCACCGATCTTGCCATCAGGGCATGGCGCACGGTATAATGCGGATTTCTTGAGAGAACGATGGTCGTCCGATTGGGCAGGGGAACCTGGCCCGGAAAAGTCTCCATGGTGTGTCTGCCGCAGACAACGACCTGGCCCTCCGTGTGCTCGCGGAAAAACTTGAGGTCATTGGGAATTCTCACCAGAAGAGAATTATGAAGGCCGATGCCCCAGTTCTTATCTACATTTACAATCATCTTCATGCTTCGTTCTCCTTTTTCTCCCTGTATCTCGCTTCAAACCGAACTGCCTGGCTCTGCTTCTCAATGAATATTCAGAATGCCCTACCCTCAGCAGTCCCATCCGCATGCATTTCGATTCTTCTGTATGTCCGGTCTAAATTTAGACCGCAATCGGAATGTCCTTGATCTGCGGGCCTGTGACATAATCGTCGAGACGGACGTCCTCACGGCTGAATTCATAGAAGTCGTGAATATCCGGATTCAGCCAGAATTTCGGTGCCGGATGGGTCTCTCTCGAAATCAGCTCCTCGATCAGGGGAACGTGGCGGTCATAGATATGGGCATCCGCTATGACATGAACCAGTTCGCCCGGCAGCATGTCGCAGACCTGAGCCAGCATATAGATCAGAACCGCATACTGGCAGACATTCCAGTTGTTGGCAGCCAGGACATCCTGGGATCTCTGATTCAGGATGGCATTTAGGACATGGCGGCCGCTGGCCTTGTCGACCGTGACATTGAAGGTCACGGAATAGGCGCAGGGGTAGAGGTTCATTTCAGACAGATCGCTGTGATTATAGATATTGGTCATGATCCGCCGGCTGAAGGGATGAGTCTTCAGGTCATAGATGACCCGGTCGACCTGGTCCATGTAATAGGCCGTTCCCAGCTCATCCTCTTTGATCAGAACGTGCTCGGGCCAGCGGTCTCCGAAGGCCTGGATCAGATCCTCCTTATTCACGTCCCGATAGAGATTCTTCTGGGCCATCTGATAGCCGTAGGCCTTGCCGATGGAGCCGTCCTCATCGGCCCATTCGTCCCAGATATGGGAATGGAGATCATGGATATTATTGGACTTCTTCTGCCAGATCCAGAGCATCTCGTCAGTGCAGGAACGGATGGCGGTCTTTCTGAGCGTCAGAGCCGGAAACTCTTCTCTTAAGTTGTAACGGTTGACCACGCCGAACTGCTTTATGGTATAGGCCAGGCTTCCGTCCTCCCAGTGGGGACGGACCTTTTCGCCTTCGGTGGAGGTGCCGTTATCGATAATATCCCGGCACATACGGATAAAAAGATCGTCTGCTTTACTCATATAATTTCCCTTCAAACTTCAAAGTTTTGTATTCACTGTCGGTCATGGGCATTTGAATTCTCTCATTTATCCTTCAGAATTCCCTCATGGCCTGTTTTCGTTATCTAATCATTATAATCCATTCTTAAGAAATCTGTCATCCATTCTTTCGCCGGACCA
>JAQYBF010000068.1 GCA_029338875.1 Lachnospiraceae bacterium | reverse complement strand
AGCCCGAAGATATCCGAAGATGCAGAAATCCAGGGATCCTTGCAGATAACCTGTTTCTATTAATCATATAGGTTAGCACATAAGAATGTTTTTTGGTATGGAAAATCGATATATGAAATCTTTTGAAAATCATGCGTGTTTGATGACTTATCTCCCCTGAACAACTTTTTGGATTCATCACGGCGCTTATACAGTTCCAACGCATCCTTTGCGGTCCTCTTCTTTTCTGACCATTTTCTGGTCATCTCATTTGTGCGTACATAAGAGTTCAGCGATGTAATCGATTCAAAATTAATCATGAAAGCCCTCACAACATTAGAATTTTTACGGCTGTCGCTGTCCTTCTATCAGTAATTCCAACTATAAAAATATTTGGCAGAGAAGTTCAATTTATTATGATACAGGTAGACATTTCCTTTATAATCAATTTGAGGTGAAAGATTATGGGACTTTTGATAGCGGTAATATATCTGATTTTTATCAGCCTGGGTCTGCCGGACTCTCTTCTGGGGTCAGGCTGGCCGGCCATGCATGTGGATCTGGGAGTGCCTTCGTCCTATGCGGGCTATATTTCCATGACCATTTCCTTTATGACCATTATTTCGGCCTTGGTCAGTCCGAGGATCATGCGGAAGCTCCATACCAAGTGGATCGTGATTATTTCGATCTTTCTTACGATTCTGGGGCTTCTGGGATTTTCTGTATGCAATGCCTACTGGATGTTCTTCGCGTTTGCTGTGCCCTATGGCCTGGGTGCCGGTGCGATTGATGCCTCCATCAATAATTATGTGGCCAGCAATTTTTCCGGGTCGGTCATGAATTTCCTTCACTGCTTTTACGGGATCGGAGCGGTCATCAGCCCGATGATAATGGGTCAGGCCCTCCGGGTGGCCAGATGGAATGAGGGCTACCGGTGGACGGCCTATATTCAGACAGGCATCCTTCTGGTCTGCATTTTATCTTTGCCCCTTTGGAAGAAAAATGATCCGAAAGATGGAGAAGAAGTCGAAGAAAGCAGCGGCATCCGGGAAGCCATCCGCATTCCGGGCGTCATTCCTACCCTGATTGCCTTCTTTGCCTACTGTTCCGGGGAAGCCACCAGCTTCCTGTGGACCTCCAGCTATTTTGCCGGAGTCAAGCAGGGACTCAGCAAGGGGCAGATCGCATCCTTTGGGTCTCTCGTTTTCGGAGGTCTGATGCTGGGACGGCTGATCTGCGGTTTTATCTCGAACAAGATCGACGACAAGGCCAGGATCCGGATCGGTATTGCAATCGAGCTCGCCGGAATTCTGATGGTCATGATTCCAGTCCGGAGCTATCAGTTGGCGGCCGTCGGATTTGTCGTAATCGGTACCGGAATGGGACCTGTATATCCGGCTATTCAGCATATGGCGCCGGTCAACTTCGGAAAAAGAAACAGCGCCGCAGTCATCGGCCTTCAGATGGCATCGGCCTATGTCGGCAGTACTTTTATGCCCATGGTCTTCGGAAATCTCCAGCAGTGGATCGGCATCGGCATTATGCCCTGGTATCTCCTGATCTTTGCAGTTCTGAATCTGGGCATGCTGGAGTTTGCCTATCGGATTATAAAATCCGGAAAGAATTCCTGACAGCTGATATTCTAACAGCGATTTCTTCTGCGTTGAAGTCTGATTCGCCTTCAGTCTTTGTACTCATGACAAAACTGAAAGATGCTTACAGCCTTTCCTTCCACTTCGTCGTATGCAGGATAAAGGCTTTCATGCTTTCCGAGACCGGCAGATCTTTTTTATGAATCAAGGCGACCGGCCACATGGGATGCTCCGTAAAAGGAATCATGCGGAGACCGTCCTGAGCCATATCGTCAAAGATGAAATCCATGGAGGCCGTATTTGCCTCACCTTTCAGGCAGAGCTTATAGCAGAGGCTGAACCCGCTGGTGTTGAAATAGGGATTGATGGTGACTCCTTCCCTGGCTGCAGTATCAAAAAGCAGATGATGGATCAGAAAATGGTCATTTTCCAGAACCAGAGGCTCGGAAAGGACCTCCCGAATCGAAACTTCTTTTCTGTCATAGAAGCGGCTCCCCGGATGAACGATGAAGTAAATTTCCTTGGAGAATAGGGAAAGATAGACCAGGTCCGGATTTTCCGTCTTGAATGGCGTCAGGCCGATATCGTATTCTCCGTCCAGGACCTTATTTTCA
>JAQYBF010000067.1 GCA_029338875.1 Lachnospiraceae bacterium | reverse complement strand
GACGACATTCGTTCTTTCCAGCAGGTCTACTTCGTAGCCTGCGGTTCTGCTTGGCATGTCGGCATGGAAGTCCAGTATGTCATGGAAGAGTTCACGGATCTTCCGGTCCGCTGTGAACTTGCCAGCGAGTTCCGTTATCGGAAAATGAAGCTCAATAAGAAGGGGCTGGTCATCATTGTTTCCCAGTCCGGCGAGACCGCTGACTCTCTCGCGGCTCTCCGCCTGGCCAAGGAAAAAGGTTTGAAGACTCTGGCCATCGTCAATGTGGTAGGTTCTTCGATTGCCCGGGAAGCTGACTATGTCATGTATACTCTGGCTGGTCCCGAGATCTCGGTTGCCACGACCAAGGCCTACAGCTGCCAGCTGGTCTGCGGCTTCCTTCTCTCCCTGGAATTCGGCCGGGTACGGAAGTCTCTGGAAGAGCCGGAGAAGTACCAGTACTATCTGGATGAGCTTCTTTCCATCCCGGACAAGATCAAGAAGATTCTTGAGGACAAGGAGCGAATCCAGTGGTTCGCTGCCAAGTACGCAAATGCCAAGGATATCTTCTTCATCGGCCGTGGCATCGATTATGCCATCTGCCTGGAAGGCTCTCTGAAGATGAAGGAGATCAGCTATATCCATTCCGAGGCCTATGCTGCCGGCGAATTAAAGCACGGCACCATTTCCCTGATTGAGGATGGCACCCTTGTCATCGGCTGCCTGACCCAGAGCGATCTCTATGAGAAGACCATCTCCAACATGGTTGAGTGCAAGAGCCGCGGTGCCTATCTGATGGGACTGACGGAATACGGCAAGTATGACGTCGAAGACCAGGTCAATTTCTCGGTCTATGTTCCGAAAGTGGATGAGCACTTCATCGGTTCCCTGGCCATTATTCCGCTCCAGCTGCTCGGCTACTACACCTCCGTTGCCAAGGGCCTGGATGTCGATAAGCCCAGAAACCTTGCTAAGAGCGTGACGGTTGAGTGATTACTTTTATTCTCTGACGTTATCCAAACCTTATACTGGTATCTTGAATCCCATGGCTCTGCCATGGGGTTCTTTTTGTAGAATTATAGTCATCAGTGACTCCATCCAACCGGTCTGCAGCCGAGATAATAGACATCTGGGGCTGAATTTTGCTACATACTTGCCTCTTCACCGATAGAGGTATAAAATGAGCCATAGTGTAGAGAGTGTGTTTTTGCACAAAATTACGCCGAATTTTAACATCAGAATAACAAACGAGGGGAAAAATATGACTTTTGAAGAAGCAAAAAAGGTACTGGCTGCTCACAATCAGGAGCACGTCCTGAAGGGCTTTGATGCTCTGACTCCAGACCAGCAGAAGGGTCTCTTAAAGCAGATCAGCGAGCTGGACTGGGATGTGATTGCCATGGCAAAGAACCATGAGAAGATGGAGACTGGAGAGCTCGCTCCGCTTCCTGCTCTGACTGTTTCAGAAATTGAAGCGAAGAAGGACTCCTTTAAGAAGACAGGTCTGGAAGCCATCCGAGCAGGAAAGGTTGCTGCCTGCCTTCTGGCCGGCGGTATGGGCACTCGTCTGGGTCTGGATCGTCCCAAGGGAGAACTCAATATCGGCCTGAACCATGAGCTCTTCCTCTTCGAGCAGCAAATGAAGAATCTCGAGGATGTGGCTGCAGAAGCCGATGAATCTTCGGATGGACATTATGAAGCCGGAAAGACCAAGGTTACCATTCCGCTCTATATTATGACCTCTGAGAAGAATGACGAGGACACCAGAGCTTTCTTTAAGGAGCACAATTATTTCGGATATCCGGAAGAGTTCGTTCATTTCTTCGTTCAGGAAATGGCCGCTGCCGTTGACTATGACGGAAAGCTTCTGATGGAAGGTCCGGGCAGACTGGCTACCTCTCCGAACGGAAACGGCGGCTGGTTCTCTTCTCTGGCCAAGGCCGGTTATCTCGATGACCTCCATAAGCAGGGCATTGAATGGATCAACATCTACGGCGTTGACAACCCTCTGCAGAGAATGTGCACACCGGAGTTTGTCGGTGCCACCATCCAGTCCGGTGCAGAGAGCGGTTCCAAGGTTATCGCAAAGAACGATCCCCACGAGAAGATGGGTGTGGTCTGCCGCGAGAACGGACATCCCAGTGTTATCGAGTATTATGAGATGACCGAGGATATGGCTCAGGCGCGGAACGCAGACGGCAGCCTGACCTATGGCATGGGCGTTATTCTGAACTATATCTTCAAGGTAGAAAAGCTGGAGAAGATCATGCGTGATCGTCTTCCGGTTCATGTCGTTGAGAAGAAGATCCCTTATATGAAAGAGGATGGAACGATAGTAAAGCCGGAGACTCCGAACGGATACAAGTTCGAGACATTGGTTGTCGATATGATCCGTCTCATGAATGACACGGTTCCCTATGAGGTTGTCCGTGAGAAGGAATTCGCTCCGATCAAGAACCTGCACGGCGTTGATTCCTTGGATTCCTCCAGAGAGCTTATGAAGGGATGCGGAATTGAACTGTAAGGATTAATTATTTTCCCATAGAGACAAAGAGGGGCTCAGGAAAAGCGATCACTTTTCCTGAGCCCTTCTTCAATGCTTATTTTGAATTGTTCAAGTCTATAAGTCGTCTCAATCCGCACTGAAAAGATGTGTCATCTCTTATCAGGTCGTTTCAAACCCACTCTGGAAGAGATGTGCGATCTCATTCATGGCTTCGACTTCATCATGGCCGGAGCAGGTGACTTCAATCGTATCGCCGAACTTGATGCCGGCTCCCAGAATCGAAAGCACGCTCTTTGCATTGGCTTCGTTCTCACCTCTGTACTTGAATGTGATGTGAGAATCATACTTCTGTGCCGCATCACACAGCATACCGGCCGGACGAAGATGCAGTCCTGTCGGATTTACAATCTGAAATTTCTTTGCTACCATGTCTACCCCTTTCCTGGTGCCCGGTGAATTCTCGCCTTTGGCCTCTCTAGTCTCAATTTTTCAGCATTCCCTGCCCCGGCGAATTCTCGTCTCTGGCCTCTCTAGTCTCAATTTTTCAGCATTCCCTGCCCCGGCGAATTCTCGCCTCCGGCCTCTCTAGTCTCAATTTTTCAGCATTCCCTGCCCCGGCGAATTCTCGCCTCTGGCCTCTCTAGTCTCAATTTTTCAGCATTTCCTGCCTCGGCGAAGCCCCCTCTTCACCTTCGGCCTATATTGCTCCAAGAATCAGTTGTTCATCACCCGCTCGATCAGGTCTGCCAGCTCTCTTGCGTCTTTTTCAATCTCCTTCTGATCCTTGCCCTCGATCATAACACGAACCAGTGGCTCGGTTCCGGAGGGACGGATCAAGACACGGCCCTGGCCGGCGAATTTGTTTTCCAGTTTCTGAATGGCTTCCGAGATTTCGGAATAGTCATGGAAGCTTGCCTTCCGATCATTCGGAACCTTGGCATTGATCAGGGCCTGGGGCAGAACCTCCATAATGGAAGCCAGCTCGGACAGAGGCTTCTTCTCATCGACCATGACATTCAGAAGATTCAGAGCGGAAAGCAGGCCGTCTCCGGTCGTGTTGAGGTCCAGGAAGATAATGTGGCCGCTCTGCTCTCCACCGATATTATACCCCTCTGCCTTCATGCGTTCCAGCACATAACGGTCACCAACCTGAGTGGTTGCGATCTTAATGCCCTGTTTCTGGCCCATTAAAGTAAACCCGAGGTTACTCATGACGGTAACGACACAGGTATCCTTCTTCAGGGTTCCCTTCTTTTTCATGTAGTTGGAGCAGATGGCCATAATCTGGTCTCCGTCGACCAGATGGCCTTTTTCATCGACTGCCAGCATGCGGTCCGCGTCGCCGTCAAAAGCGATACCGCAGTCCGCCTTTTCCTCAACGACTCTCTGCATGAGTTCTTCCATGTGGGTGGAGCCGCACTTGTCATTGATATTGGTTCCGGTCGGATGGACATGGATGGGAACCACGTCAGCGCCTAGATCCTTCAGTGTCTGGACATTGGTCTTGTAGGATGCGCCCTCCGCGCAGTCGACCACGATTTTCATCCCGGAAAGATCAACCGGTACGGCATTTTTCTCGAAATCAACATACTCCTGTCCCATATCGAAGGCATAAGTGACCCGGCCGATTTTCTCACCGATCGGGAAAGTAATGTCTCTCATACCAGATTCGATTTCGGCCTGAATTTCATCCTCCAGGGCATCCGGCAGTTTGTATCCTTCGTGGTTGAAGAACTTGATGCCATTGAATTCCATGGGATTATGAGATGCAGAAATAACAACACCGGCACTGTAATTATGCTTATGAGTCAGATAGGCGATGGCCGGTGTCGGCAGGACACCGACATAGACAGCATCGGCTCCGACGGAACAGATACCTGCAATCATGGCATTGGCCAGCATACCTCCGGAAATACGGGTATCACATCCAACCAGAATCGTTGGCTTTCCGGATTCCTGCTTGGTCAGGACATAGGCTCCTGCCTGGCCCAGCTTTGTGGCAAGATCAATGGTCAGCTCATCTCCTGCAACTCCGCGGACGCCATCGGTTCCGAACATTCTTGACATGATTTTTTTCCTTTCTTCTACTGTTATTGGTTGTTAAACTATTTCAGATGAAAACTCTCTACTAGCCTAGGATTTCTGAATCCTATTGCATTGTATCCGGGCTTTCCCTGATCTGTACCCCGGGATTGATGAAATATCCAGTTTCCGGGGTACATTGCCCTGAAATCAGTCCTAATTCTTATCTGTACTCATCAGGATTTTCCAATCAGTTGGACGAACTCGACTTACTGGAACTGGACGAGCTGCCTGAGCTGCTCGAACTGCTGGAGCTTTTGGTGCTCGTCGAGCTTCCCGACTGGGCCGTTGCGATCTCGAGCTCCGTACTGGCAGCTGTCTGCTGGAGATTTCCAGAGAGACTTAAGGTGACCGCCAGGACATGCTTTCCGTCGGTCAGCCCGCTCGCATCCACGGAACCCGTCAGCGTGGAAGCATCCAGCTGGGAAAGCTCCGTGTTCGGCCCACTGATTGTAATACTGACCGTATTGCTTGTAAAGGTTCCGGTCAGGCCGCTGCCCAGATTCTGAATGGTGAGGTTGGACGTCGGTACATCGAAAGTCTTCTGGCCTTCCTCCTTCAGGGTCACCGTGATGGTCGCCTTGCTGTCATCCGAATTGACCAGAAGGACACCGTCCGGCAGATAGGAACTGAGATCCACCGTGGTCTCCCAGTCCGCCGTAATATTGGACAGATTGACGACATCCGAAGGAATCTCAATCGAATCGATATCTGCCAAATCCTCCTTGGAGCCCGAAATGGTCACTTCCTGGGGATCAACCGTGACAGAATCCAGTTCCTCGCCGTTTGGCAGGCTGCCGCTGGTCTTCACATTGACCGGCACGGTCTTACTGTTCAGGATGCTGACGGAAAGATTCACGGTATCCGCCGAAAGCGTCAGCTCCGAGGTATCGATGGTCTTTCCCGACTTGTCATAGAACTTGGGCACCGCCGATACGGTTTCGTCCTCGGATATGCCATCCACATTTGCTGTGGCTGTAACAGTTTCAATGGTACTTACAATACTCTTCGGACCGGTGACCGTGATCACCTCCGGATCCGACTTGACCTGGGAGACCACATAGCCGCTGGCCGGCGTTCCGGTAGTCCGGGCGTCAACCGTAAACTGGCTGGTCTTCAGATCGCCGATCTTCAGCTTGAGATAATGAGGTGTTGCTGAAATTGATACGGAAGAGGAATAGTTCTTAGCCGTAATCGTAATGGGGATCTCGTTGTCATCCCCCAGATAGTTCATATCGGCTGTTGCCGTGAAGTCATCATTGGTCAGTTTCTGCTGGATGGTCCTCTTGGCCGTAACGCGGAAGGAAACAGTCTGGGCACCGACAACCTCATAATACTTACCCTGATCTGTCAGGACATCGGCATTGGTAATCTTTACACTGGTTGTATAGGTCTGGGTCGTTGCAGGATTCTCGACATTCACAACAAAGAACCAGGTCAGAATGGCAATGACGATGGCGCTGATTTTCAATCCCAGATTGGAGAGGAAGATCTGCTTGAGCCTTGCTTTCGTCTTATTGCTCATGGCTGTCTCCTCCTTTCTGGTCTGCATTTTCACTATTCAGTTCAAGTTCTTTCTTGGTTTTCTTTTCTTTTTTCTTATTGTCTTCCTTCTCCTCTTCCGGCTTCTCCCGTTCCAGCTCCTGGGCCTTTCTCAGAACTTCAGTCAGCTGGTCTGCGGTCAGGTCATGATAGAGTTTCCCATCTTTGGTCACGGAGATCATGCCGGTCTCTTCTGAGACAATGATGGTGGTCGCATCTGAAACCTCGGAGATGCCAAGTCCGGCCCGGTGCCGGGTTCCCAGAGCCTTGGAGATTTCCATACTGTCGCTGAGGGGCAGGTAACAGGTCGCTGCGACGACCCGGTCACCCCGGATGATGACGGCACCGTCATGAAGCGGTGTATTTTTCTCAAAAATATTGATAAGAAGCTGGCGGGTCACAAGGCCGTCCACCTCAATGCCGGTCCGGACGTACTCATTGAGCTGGATATCGCCCTCGATGACAATCAGGGCGCCGGTCTTGACCGCACCCATCTCGTAGGATCCCTTGACCAGCTCCGTCAGGGTCTTGTCAGAGAAGCGCTTGTCATTGTTCTTTCCGAAATTGAAGGTGAAGAGTCCGAAGATGTTTTTTCGGCCCAGCTGTTCCAGAGCCTTTCGGAGCTCCGGCTGGAAGACAACGACAAGGGCGATCAGGCCGAAGTTCAGCAGGCGTTCGCCCAGCCATAGGATGGTCGACATCCGGAAAAGGGCTGCTAAAAGGAAAAAGATCACAATGACCAAGATGCCCCGGAAGAGCATCCAGGCCCTGGTCGATTTGATCCATTTTAAGAACTGATAGAGAAAGAAGGCGATGATGATAATCTCAACGACATCGGTGACATGGATGTCGGGGATTCCCATCTGGAAATAGTCTTCCAGAAAGCCTTCCACCTGCTGAATAATCTTGGTCAATGCAATGCCTTTCAAAATTTAATTATTTGGTTATCTTCTTGACGGTCTTCTTCTCCCTTGGCATATGGACCTTGGGAACTGCAGTTACATAATAATAATAGTCGTCATCCTCGTACTGGACCTTCTCGATCCGCCGGTAGTTCAGATCCATGAAGAAATAGGTCATGATCAGGCCGATGATCAGGGAGACCAGGTCTCCGAGAAGGAGGCCGCCGATGCTGTCCCGATTATTGGTAAAAAGGCATCCGGCAAACATGATCACGAATTCTGCCAGAAGGGATGCGATCACGGCGATGGCCCAGGAGAAACGGATGTGGGCCGTACGAATCAGGTAGGTAATAAGGAATACGGCAATTACCGAAACCAGGTAGAAATAGAATTCCGCATTCTGGAAAACCTGGTTCATGAGAAGGCTTAAGAGATTGGTGTCCGACTGCTTGTCGGCCAGAAGTGCCTGATTGTCGGCCACGGTACGGATCATAAAGCTTAAGATGCCGCCGATCACGATGCCTGCGACATCGTTCAGCTGACCCAGAAGGCCGTTTGCCAGAGGCGTAATAAAAGGAAGACCGATCTGTCGGAAAATCGGAAGAAGAATCAGCTCATAACCGGCTCTGGACTGATAATAGGCCTGGATCAGATAGCCGAGTCCCATGACTGCCCCGATGATCAGAGCCGCCGGCAGGGAAACGATACTGATATGGAGGAGAAGCACCACCGTCAGAACCAGCATACAGCCGGAGAAGGGCAGAAAGATGGAAAGCACGATCACCAGCCAGTTCAGAAGACTGCTTCCGAAGACACCGTCTGCCGGGAATGTTCTTGTGATGGCAGACATACTGATGATCATGATGATGGCATTCCAGATCCGCCGGACCAGGTATTCATGATGCGAGATGAAGGATCTCATAAATTCTCTGAACTGGATAAATTTCGGCATGATCTGCCTCCCTGTCTTGGTCTATATTTCTCAATGAATGATCAGCGATCCCCCTCTGACTGGGGAGAATCCTTCTCATCCTCTTCGTACATATCCCGAAGCTGGTTCATCAGCTCCGAAAATGCCGCATACTTGGTTCGGGCCCTGTCGTAGGTCTTCCGGGCTCGCCGGCCGCTCGACCGCATCATGATAAAGAGAAAGAGAGCGTAGAAAACCAGCCCCAGAAAGAGGACCATAAGCAGCGTGGACGCATGAATGGTCGTGATATAGCGATAGAAAATGAAAATCGTTACGGCCGCAAAAAGGATCAGATAGATGATCGTATCCAGGATCCAGGAACGAAGCAGCCGCATGGACACGTAGTCCCTGGCCGTATACTCCTCGGCGACCTCCAGGGCCCGGTGGTCCTGCTTGTCGGAAAGCGCAATTTTCGTCATGAGTTTGACACGTTTCTCATCAAGCATGGCTGTAATTCCCCCTTCCGATACAGATGCAAAGGACATAGATCCTGCCGGCCCCAGCCTCGCGAAGCACGGCGCTGGCACTGTCGACCGTCGTTCCGGTCGTGTAAATATCATCAACAAGCAATATTCTATTTAATTTTACATCACTTCCATGGTATTGAAAAGCACGAAAAAGCGCCTGTTTCCGCTCTTCCGGGGCCAGAGTCTTCAATGCCGGCGTGTCGATTTCCCGGGTCAGAAGGTCCTCCCTGATCTCGCATCCCAGGGCCTCCGCCAGGGCCCGTCCGAAGACCGCCGCCTGGTTATAGCCCCGGATTTTCTGCTTCTTTTTATACATGGGCACCGGGATAATAACCGAGGGCCGCCCGATCATCCGGAGCCAGCCCCTGAGGTCCGGATTCTTCACCGCATCCCTGGCAAAAATCCGCCCGTACTGCCTGCGATTGGAGTACTTGAAGCGATAGATGGCCTGCTTCATTGTCCCCTGATAGATGTAGACTGCCCGACCGCTGTCGTAGAGATGAGGGATCCGTCTGCAGTCGTCGCAGAGGGTGGGAGGGGCGAAGAAAGGATTTCTATCCGCGGCATATTGTGCCCTTGTATTCCCTGCCTCATACCTCCACCGGTAAAGCTCCTCCAGGCTGATTCCTTCCGCGCTGACCTTCTTCCCGCACTTCATACAAACCGGCCCTGTCACAAGCTCGATCTGCGGTCTGCATTTGTCACAGAAGCCCTCCTGGCCGATCGGGATCAGCTCGTCACAGCCCGGACAGCGCGGCGGAAAGAGAAGATCTCCCGCCAGATCCAGAAGCCTTCCCCAGGATCCCCTCTGCCAGATACTCCTACACTTATTTTCCATATACTCTCCCCATACTCATTCTTTTATCCTTGATTCCTGATTGCTTGTTTCTGATCCTCAATTCCCGAACTTGGATTCCTGATTTCTGGCCTCTGCTTTCTGGTCTTCTGCCAGGAATTTTTCTCCCCGTCTGATGCCGATTTATCTGCGCTGCAATCCATTTCCAGGCATTTGACAGTACTCGGATTTCGGGCTATATTTACCAAAGCCGAAACTTTTATAAGAGGTTATTCTATGCCCAGACATATATTCATAAATAAAACCGTTTCCGCCGCCCTCTGCGGCGTTCTTTCCCTGAGTCTTCTGGCAGGCTGTGCCGACAAGAAGACGAATTCCACAGCCAAATATAAACCGATCTCTGATTCGGATGACACCAGCTATTCGATTGCGCTCCTGGCATCGGAATCCACGGACCGGACGACGTCCATCCAGACCGGCTTCAAGGATGCTCTGACCGACACCCTCGGCGAGAAACACCATACCCTGACCATCAAGACAGCGGACGACCAGCATTCGGTCTCTTCTCTGGCCTCTCAGATTGTCAACGCCGGCTCCTCCAACGAGGAAAACGAGCTTCTGGGGACCGACACATCCTCCTCGGATACCAAGGCCTTCTCCCTGATCGCTGCGGAAGGGACCTCCGCCCTGACCGCCGCCTCGGAAAGCACCTCCAGCCTTCCTATCGTTGCCATGGATGTCCTCAATATAAGGAACACCCTTCATCTCCAAGGCGACACCTGGAGTGATCCGACCGGAACCAATGTCACCGGAATCTCCTCGAAGATTCCGCTTGCGGACTATATTTCCATGATGATTGAGGCCACAAAGGACGTCCATGCCGTTGGCCTTCTCTACAGCCCCGATGACACCGATGCCATCAGCCAGAATGAAACGCTGGAGACTTATCTGACCGAGGCCGGCATTCCCTGGAAAGAGTACGAGCTTCAGTCCACCGCTGTCGCTAAGTCTGCTCTGGAAAATGCAACCCAGGGAGGTATCTCCAATGATGTCATTCTGCCCACCAAAATCGTGGCTCCGAATTCTGTTGCCGGAACCTACAGCACGCCCGAAGATCTCGCAGGTGCTGACCTCCAGGGACTGAACGACGATACCAGTGCCCGGACGCCCAAGCAGTCGGACAACTGGACCGGAACTTCCACGGCAGCCGGAAATGCTGCGACTGCAGAAGGAGTGCTGGGGAACAGCAGCTTAGCTGCGGGCGGAACTGCCGGGGCTGCAGGTGGAAGTACTAACGCAGCAAGTGGAAGCAGCTCCGCAACTGGTTCTGCTGCAACTGGTTCTGCTGCATCTGGAAGCACTACCACCGCTGGTTCAACTACAACTGGCGGCTCCGCAGCAGCCGCTTCCGGTACAGCCACCCCTACCGAGGAAGACATCACGGCCGCAAACACCGCCATCCTTCAGACAGCCGCAAGCGAGTGCAGCTCTCTGATCATTCCGCCGAACAGCTACTTAAATGACCAGGCTCAGCTGATTTCAAACATCGCAACCGCCGCAGGCGTTACCACGGTTGCCGGCGATACGGATTCCGGAGCCTATGCGGCAGTGACCATGTACCTGGATCCCTACGCCATCGGCTATGCCGCCGGCCAGCAGGTCTACCGGATTCTGGTCGGAAACGAGGCCCCAGGCGACATGGAACTCGAGTCTGTTCCCGGAACCAGCGTCGTCAAGCTTTATAACCCGGACGTCTGCACAGCCCTGGGCCTGACCCTTGGCAAGTCCTTCTATTCCTTCTCTGACTACCTGGCCGAGCACCCGGCCGGCTCCACCACTGAGCGGATCACAAACTCGGATAGCAAGTAAAGCAGGCTCGGTTAGCAATTAAAACAGACTCGATTAGCAATTAAAACAGGCTCGGTTAGCAAATAAAAAAGGCTCGGTTAGCAAATAAAAAAGCATTCCCTGGCGTCTTTCAGAAGAAATACTTCTATTGCATCTGTGAAGTGCTTGTCCGGTCAATCAATCCTATAAAATCCGTAAAGCAGTCTCGAAAGAGGCTGCTTTTATTTACAATAACGACTTCCCAGGGCTCTGTTACTGGCTTTGGGGATCGATTTTGTCGAAAATTTTCAATTCCGATCCATAATTACTCTGCCTTTACCGAGTCCATGGATCGATTTTGATGAAAATCCCAAATTCCGATCCAAATTTCCCCCGATTTCCTGATTTCAGGGATCGATTTTGATGAAAATCCCAAAATTCGATCCAATTCACACCGATTTTACCGATTTCAGGGATCGATTTTGATTGAAATTCCAAATCCCGATCCAATCTGGCCGGCTTACGGTTTTCAGACATCGATTCTGAGGAAAATTTCAAATTCCGATGTTCGTTTATTCGCTTTACGGTTTATAAACATCGATTTCGACAGAATTCTCAAATTCCGATGTTCAATTCGCCCGGTTTACGTATTATAAACATCGATTTCGACTGAATTCTCAAATTCCGATGTTCAATTATCCCGATTCCCCGATTTTAAACATCGATTTCGACAGAAATCCCAAATTCCGATGTTTGACCACTTGTTTCCCTACCTAGCGGATTTCCGGTTTCCCTGCTTCCAGACTTCCAGCCTCCCAGTCTTCCAGAATCCCACTTCCCAGGCCTTCACCTTCCCAGCCCACAGCCTCCCATCTCCCCCAATCTTACCTGATATTCTCCAGAATCCGATCCTTCAGCCCCGTATCCCGGTGCATCTCCGACACATTGGCGATCATATTCCGAAAGACCCGGTCATCCCCGATAATGAGCACGCATTTCCTGGCCCTCGTCACCGCCGTATAGAGAATATTCCGGTTCATAAGCGGCTGGGGCCCGCTCAAAAGCGGAATCAGGACCGCCGGATACTCCGACCCCTGCGACTTATGGATGGTCACAGCGTAGGCCAGCTCCAGGTCCGAAAGCTCCTTCAAATCGTAGTCCACCAGCCGCTCGTCATCGTAAAGCACGGTCATAGTGCTGGTATAGAGATTGATTTCCTTTATAATCCCCATGTCTCCGTTGAAAACGCCGCTGCCGCTTTCCTTCACAATCCCGTTCTTGCCCTCGATCCGCCATTCCATCTGATAATTGTTGTGGATCTGCATGACCTTATCCCCCTCGCGGAAGATCCGGTCGCCGCTCGCAAACTCGGCCCGGTCCGCCCGTGGCGGATTGAGATGGGCCTGGAAGACCTTGTTCAGATTCTCCACCCCGGTCAGGCCCTTTCGGGTTGGCGTCAGAACCTGCAGATCCAGGGGCTTTGCCCCGACATAGGCCGGCAGATTGCCCTGAATGTAGTGAAGCATGAGCCCGTTGATGGAATTGGCATCATAACGCTTGAGGAAGAAGAAATCCCTGCTCTTATTGTCCAGCCGGACCTCCTCGCCGTTATGGATCCGATGCGCGTTCATGACGATGTCCGACTCGGCCGCCTGGCGGAAAATCTTCTCCAGACGAACCACGGAAAAGCAGCCCGAATCGATAATGTCATGGAGAACATTGCCCGGCCCGACCGAAGGCAGCTGGTTCACATCGCCGACCAGGATCAGCCTGGCCTCCGCCGGCAGGGCCGAAAGCAGCGCATGGAAGAGATAGATGTCCACCATGGACATCTCGTCGATGATAACGACGTCAGCCTCCAGGGGATTCTCGGAATTCCGCTCGAAGCTGTCCTCCCTTTCTCTCTCCCCGTCAAAGTTAGACCCTTCCTTTTCTCTTGCCTCCGGTCCTCCATGGACCTCCAGCATGCGGTGGATGGTCCTGGCTTCGTAACCGGTTGCTTCGGTCATCCGTTTGGCCGCCCGCCCGGTCGGCGCCGCCAGCATGATATCGCAGTCTTCCTTGCGGAAGTATTCGATCATGGCCTTGATGGTTGTCGTCTTTCCGGTTCCCGGCCCTCCGGTCAAAATGAAGACCCCTCGGCTGGCTGCCTGTCGAACAGCCTCTCTCTGCTTGTCATCGAGGTCCAGACCGCTCTCCTTCAGAATCTTATCCAGTCGCCGGTTAAACTCCCGGTCTTCCAGGGAGGACCCAACTCTATTTTTTCCCTTCCTTCCAAAGACTCCCTCGGACTGCTCCTGTCCATTGCTTCCAAGGGAATCTGCAGATGAATCTTGTCCACCAGCTCCAAACGGACTTTCTCCATCTGCATCCGCCTTCCGATCCAGCTCCAGGAGCATCCGTGCCGAGGATTCTTCCAGCCGATACAGGGTCTCGGTATAGATTTCTTCTCCTTCAACGACACGGATTTTCCGGTCTGCCAGAAGGTCCTCGAGGATCCCGTCCAGATCATCGACTTCCATGCCCAGAAGATCCCGAAGATTCTTCCGGAGATCGTCCTTCCGCAAGAAAGTATGACCGCGGCCTGCGGCCGAATTCAGGACATAGAGAATGCCGCAGCGTGCCCGGTAGGCGCTGTCGGCCTGGATGCCGATCCGCTGGGCGATTTCATCCGCCGTCCGAAATCCGATGCCCCGAACCTCCTCGGCCATCCGGTAAGGGTTTGTTTCCAAAACCTCACGAAGGCTGATCCCATATGTATCATAAATCCGGACAGCCAGATTTCCCTGGATGCCGTATTTTCCGAGATACATCATAGCCGCACGGAGATCCCTCTTTTCGATCATCTGGTCTGAGATTTCCATGGCCTTGTTCATGGAAATGCCCTTGACCTCGCTCAGCCGCTCCGGTTCCTCTTCCATAATCCGGAAGGTATCATCCCCGAATTTCCGGACAATCCTTGCAGCCAGAGCCGGGCCGATTCCCTTGATGGCGCCGGACCCGATATAGCGGCGGATACTGTCTGCGTTGGTCGGAACGGTTTCCTCGTAGGAAGTCATCTTGAACTGGCGGCCGTAGTTGGCATGATCGACATACTCGCCATAGAGATTCAGAACCTCTCCCTCAGCAACAGCCGGGAAGATCCCGGTGGCCGTCACCTCCAGACCTTCCTCGGTCTTGATTTCCAGAACTGTATATCCATTGTCCGCATTCCGGAAAATGATGTTGGATACATAGCCGCTCAAACCCGGCCTACGGTCGATGTTTTCTTTCTGATCAAAATCAAAATCTCTGTTATCTGATCCTGTCATTTCTGTCATATCCTCTGCTGAATAACTTTCACAAAAGACAAAAATTCCCCCGGACAGAATCCTCCTGTGTCAAGAGATACAGGGGAAATCCGGTCCGGGGGAACCTGATTTTACTCGATATTCTTATGATCTCCAGCCAGGAACTCGATATACTTGCCGGTACCGATTGCTACGCAGGTCATAGGATCATCTGCTGTAATCGTGTTGATTCCGGTACGCTCTTCCATCAGCTGCTCCAGTCCGCGAAGGAGAGATCCGCCGCCGGTCAGGACGATACCACGCTCGGAGACATCAGCTGCAAGTTCAGGAGGGGTCTTCTCGAGAACGCTGTGAACAGCCTCAACGATCTGCAGGGTCGGTTCACGAAGGGCTTCCTCGGTCTCTTCGGAAGAAACCTCGATGGTCTTGGGAAGTCCGGTAACCAGGTTACGGCCTCTGACATCCATGGTCATGGGCTCGGGAAGCGGATAGCAGGTTCCGACCTGGATCTTGATTTCCTCGGCGGTACGCTCACCAATCAGGATGTTGTGCTTCTTACGCATGTAACGGACAATGGCCTCATCGAAGTCATCGCCGGCAATCTTGATGGAAGTGGAGACAACGGATCCGCCCAGGGAAATAACGGCGATATCTGCGGTACCGCCGCCGATATCTACGATCATGTTTCCGCAGGGTCTGGAAATATCAATGCCTGCGCCGATGGCTGCGGCAATGGGCTCCTCGATAATGGAAACCTCTCTTGCGCCGGCTGCATAGGTTGCATCCTCAACGGCACGCTTCTCGACCTCGGTTACACCGGACGGTACGCAGACCGAAATCCGGGGCTTCCGATAAGACTTCCGGCCCAGAGCCTTCTGGATAAAGTACTTGATCATCTTCTCGGTTACAGTGTAATCCGAGATAACGCCCTGACGTAAGGGACGGACAGCTACGATATTTCCGGGGGTACGTCCGAGCATCAGACGGGCCTCTTCTCCGATGGCCTTGATCTTATTCGTGTCACGGTCAAAAGCTACAACGGACGGTTCCTTTAATACAACGCCCTTTCCCTTTACATAAACGAGAATGCTGGCGGTTCCAAGATCGATTCCGATATCAGTTGATACCATTGAGATGGCTCCTTTCAAGTGATCTATGTGCATGCAGAATGTAAAAATCAGCAAATGTTCAATATAAACGCGCCTAGAAACGCACTATGAACATATTATACCCGCTTTCCGGTTAAATTCAACCAAAATCCGCCATTTCAATCTTTGTATTCTAAAATAATGCACGATCCATTCCATTTTGGAAATTAATGATAATAATTCCTATTTATTTTAGTAATTGTTCACAGAATGATCACAATTTCTCTAGATTCAGATTTTACTATAAAAGTGTACTAGCTGACAGGCTAATATAATTTTTCATAACTCCGCCACGGGACGCAAATCCCGTGGCACTCCCCGTTTACAAGGCCGCCGCACTAGTCTGAGAACCAGCGTAGCGGTTTTTTAAAGAATATGAGACCCGCTGCATATTGCAGTGGGTCTCATTGCGCTTCACAGGGTATACCCTGTGAAGCGATAGGGTGCGAAGCACCCATTCTTTAACGAGCAGCAGGCGAAGCGGCTGCGAGTCTCAGGATGCGTAAGCATCCTTTCCTTAACGAGCAGCAAGCGAAGCGGCTGCGAGTCTTCCCTATTCTGCTCTTTCATTCCATTTCAAAATACAATCCTGTTTTCGCTCTTTCGCTCTATGTTTACAGAGAACAACAATCCCGGATTTTGCGACCTGATTTTTCATCAATTGCAGTACTCGCAGTTTCGCTATTCACTTTACCATTGCTAACAGGCTATCTCAAAATTTCAAAATGACGTGAGCTCAGCTTCTCACAGCTTTTCACCCCTTCTTCAAATACTTCTTCAGATACTGCCCCGTATAGCTCTCCTTGACCTTCACGATCTGCTCCGGCGTTCCGGTGGCCACGATGGTTCCGCCGCCGTCTCCGCCTTCCGGTCCCAGATCGATGATATAATCAGCGGTCTTTATGACATCCAGATTATGCTCGATGACCACAACGGTATTGCCGCTGTCGGACAGCTTTCTTAAGATATCGACCAGCTTGTTGACATCCTCGAAATGCAGACCCGTCGTCGGCTCGTCCAGGACGTAAATGGTCTTTCCGGTACCTCGCCGGCTGAGCTCGGTCGCCAGTTTGATTCGCTGGGCCTCTCCGCCCGAAAGCTGGGTCGAAGGCTGTCCCAGACGGATGTAGCCCAGGCCAACGTCATAGAGGGTCTGGATCTTTCTGGAGATTGAGGGAATATTCTGGAAGAAATCCAGAGCCTCCTCGACCGTCATATTGAGGACATCGAAAATGGACTTGCCCTTATATTTGACCTCCAGGGTTTCCCGGTTATAGCGCTGGCCATGGCAGACCTCGCAGGGGACATAGACATCCGGCAGGAAACGCATCTCGATTTTCTTGATGCCGTCGCCGGCGCAGGCCTCGCAGCGTCCGCCCTTGACGTTAAAGGAAAACCGTCCCTTGGAATAGCCTCTGGCCTTGGCGTCCGGTGTCCCGGCGAAGAGATCCCGGATCATGTCGAAGACGCCGGTGTATGTCGCCGGATTGGACCGGGGTGTGCGGCCGATGGGCGACTGGTCTATATTTATGATCTTATCCAGCTGGTCCACGCCCAGCATCTTGTCAAAATCGCCGGGGATGGTCCGGGCCCGGTTCAATTTCTTGGCCAGGTACTTGTAGAGGATTTCGTTGATGAGGGAGGATTTGCCCGAGCCGGAAACGCCGGTCACGACGGTCATGATGCCCAGGGGAATTTTGACGTCGATATTCTGCAGGTTGTGCTCCCGCGCGCCCTTGATGGTCAGCCAGCCGGTCGGCTTCCGCCGCTTACTCGGCACCGGAACGCTCCGCTTGCCGGAAAGGTACTGGCCCGTGATGGATTTCGGGTTCTTCATCAGGTCCTCGGCAGTTCCCGTTGCCACGATCTCGCCGCCGTGCTCGCCGGCGCCCGGGCCGACGTCCACGATGTAGTCGGCCGCCCGCATGGTGTCCTCGTCGTGCTCGACCACGATCAGGGTATTGCCCAGATCGCGCAGGCCCTTCAGCGAGGCCAAAAGCTTGTCATTGTCCCTCTGATGAAGGCCGATCGACGGCTCGTCTAAGATATAGGCCACGCCGACCAGGCCGGAACCGATCTGGGTGGCCAGGCGGATCCGCTGAGTCTCGCCGCCGGACAAGGTCGCCGTCGCCCGGGAAAGAGACAGATAGTCGAGTCCCACATCCCGTAAGAAACGTACCCGCCCCTTGATTTCCTTCAGGATGGCGTCGCCGATCAGGTGCTGCTGGGGGCTGAGCTCGAGATTTTCCAGCCAGGGGCCCAGATCCCGGATGGCCAAGGTCGTCACTTCATAGATATTCTTGTCGCCGATGGTCACGGCCAAAGAGGACGGCTTCAGCCTCTGCCCGTGACAGGTCTGGCACTCGTCCATGACCATGAATTCCTCGTAGGACAGCTTGGCCGCGTCCGAGGAAGCCTCCCGATAGCGCCGGTGCATGTCCTGAATCAGGCCTTCGAACTGGATCATGTAGGTGCCCTCCGACCGCTGGCCGATGTAATGCACCGCCACGGGCTTGGGGAATCCATGGAGAAACATAGACCGAATCGAAGGATCCAGGTCTTCGTAAGGGGTATCCAGCGAAAAGTCATAGGCCTCGGAAAGAGCTACAAGCAGTGCATGGGTGAAGCTGTCCTTCTTGCAGGAGGACTGCCAGCCCGGGCACTGGACCACGCCCTGGTTAAAGGACAGGGACTGGTCCGGAAGCATGAGGGACTCATCGAATTCCATATGGTAGCCTAAGCCGGAGCACTCCGGGCAGGCGCCGAAAGGGTTGTTGAAGGAGAAGGACCGGGGTTCGATCTCATCGATACTGATGCCGCAGTCCGGGCAGGAGAAAGAATCTGAGAAGTTCAGGGTCTCTCCATCCACAATCTGGACCTGGAGAAGACCGTTGGCAAGCTTTAAGACATTCTCGATGGAGTCGGTCAGACGCTTTTCAATGCCGGGTTTTACGATCAGACGGTCGACGATGATCTCGATATTGTGCTTCTGGTTTTTATTCAGCTTGATCTCGTCCTCCTGGAGCTCGTACTGGCTGCCGTCGATGACGGCACGAACATAGCCGGACTTTCTGGCCCGCTCGAGGAGTTTCTCATGAGTTCCCTTGCGGCCCCGGACGACCGGAGCAAGAAGAAGGATCTTAGTCCGCTCGGGAAGCTTCATGATCTGGTCCACCATCTGATCGACGGTCTGCCGCTGGATGACCCGGCCGCAGTTGGGACAGTGGGGGATGCCGGCTCTGGCGTAGAGAAGCCGGAAATAGTCATAGATTTCCGTCACGGTTCCGACGGTTGATCTGGGGTTGTGGTTGGTCGACTTCTGGTCGATGGAAATGGCCGGCGGCATGCCCTCGATTTTGTCGACATTGGGCTTCTCCATCTGTCCTAAGAACTGGCGGGCGTAGGAGGACAGCGACTCCATATAGCGGCGCTGTCCTTCGGCGAAAATCGTATCGAAGGCCAGGGAGGATTTTCCCGAGCCCGACAGGCCAGTGAAGACCGTAAAGCTGTCCCGGGGAATGTCGACCGAGACATTCTTTAAGTTGTGCTCGTTGGCACCCCGAACCTTGATGTACTTGATGTTGTTTTTATCCATGGTTTTCCTGTTTTCTTAATTTTTCTTGATTTCATACCTCGGAATTTAATTTTTCTTGATTTCCGAGGTGCATTTTCCTGTAAGCTACTACCTATCCAGTAGACACAGAGCTGGCAAAATTTCGATGCCCTGCTCCTTAAAAAATCCCGGAGGTATCGAAAATTCGATATACACAATCCTTTTTCGAATAATGCGTGTTTTGCTCCTTAAAAAATATCTGGAAGTATCGAAAATTCGATATACACAATCTTTTTCGAATAATGCGTGTTTTAAAACCAGTTTTATAGCATTTTTTGAAAACCTTTTTCTATATCGAACTTTCACTTGAAAAGCAGCCTTTATTATGGCATGGAAAGCGCATTTTTTTGAAATAATTGCCTATATCGAACCAACCGGTTCCATACATCGATTTCAAAGAAAATTTCCAATCCCGTTGTACTCAAGGCTTGTGAGAATGATAAGTCTTCCTTGAATTAGCTTTGGACCCAGCTTTGGACTTAGCCATGGACCCGGCCTTGGACTTAGCCTTGGTCTTAACCTTGGACCCGCCCTTGCCACTCGACTTCCTGTCCGCCTGGCTGACCTCCAGATCACGCAGCATATTCTTGACCTCGATCAGGCGGTCCCGGTACTCGGCTGCGATCTCGAAGTTGAGATCCGCGGCGGCACTGTCCATCTTCTTCTTGTACCGATCGGCCAGCTCCTGAAGCTCGGAAAGATCCATGTCCTCCGGCTCCTTGGAGAAAGTTTCCTTTTCTTCCTTTGCCAGAGCCTTGGAAACCGACATAACCTCGCGGACAGCCTTCTGAATGGTCTTCGGCGTAATGCCATGGGCCTCGTTATAGGCCTGCTGGATGGACCGCCTCCGGTTGGTTTCGTCGATGGCCACCCGCATGGAATCTGTGATGGTATCGGCATACATGATGACATGGCCCTCGGAATTTCGGGCGGCACGGCCGATGGTCTGGATCAGGGAAGTCTCCGAACGGAGGAAGCCTTCCTTGTCCGCATCCAGAATGGCAACCAGTGTGATCTCCGGAATATCCAGGCCCTCTCGAAGGAGGTTGATTCCGACCAGGACATCGAAGACATCCAGCCGGAGATCCCGGATAATCTCGGCCCGCTCCAGGGTATCGATATCCGAGTGCAGATACTTGACCCGAATGCCGAGCTCCTGCATGTAGGTGGTCAGGTCCTCCGCCATCCGCTTGGTCAGCGTCGTGATCAGAACCTTGTGGTGGTTCTTGGTTTCCTTCTTGATCTCAGAAACCAGGTCATCGATCTGGCCCTCGACAGGCCTTACCGAAATCTCCGGGTCCAGAAGTCCGGTCGGCCGGATGATCTGCTCGGCCCGAAGCATCTCATGCTCCTTCTCGTAGTCGCCCGGCGTAGCCGAAACGAAGAGCATCTGGTCAATTTTCTGCTCAAACTCTTCAAACTTCAGCGGTCGGTTGTCCATCGCCGAAGGCAGACGAAAGCCGTAATCTACCAGGGTCTGCTTTCGGCTTAAATTTCCGAAATACATGCCACGGAACTGAGGCAGGGTGATATGAGACTCGTCGGCGATGATCAGATAGTCATCGCCGAAATAATCGAGAAGACACATGGGCGGCTCGCCCGGTTTCTGGCTGGTCATGTGGCGGGTGTAGTTTTCGATGCCGGAGCAGAAACCGGTTTCCCGCAGCATCTCGATATCGAAATTGGTCCGCTCGGCGATCCGCTGGGCTTCGATCAGCTTGCCCTCGTGCTTGAAATACTTGACCCGCTCCTCGAGCTCGGCCTCGATCGAATCGCAGGCCCGGTTCATGGTCTCCTGGGGGACGACATAATGCGATGCCGGGAAGACCGGCGCGTGGGTCACTTCCGACTTGGCCGTCTGGTTGACGGGATCCATCTCCAGGATCCGGTCGATCTCATCACCGAAGAATTCGACTCGGTAGAAATAGTCCGAGGTCGTCGCCGGGAAAATATCGAGTACATCCCCATGGACCCGGAAGGTGCCGCGGGTGAAATCCATATCGTTTCGAATGTACTGCATGTTGATCAGGGACTGAATGACCTGGTCCCGGTCGATCTCCATGCCGGGCCGGAGGCTTACCATCATGTTCTCGTAGTCGTCCGGCGAACCGATGCCGTAGATACAGGAAACCGAGGACACGATAATGACATCCTTTCGTTCGGAAAGGGAAGCCGTCGCCGAGAGGCGGAGCTTATCAATCTCATCGTTGATGGCCGAGTCTTTGGCAATATAAGTATCGGTCGAAGGCACATAGGCCTCGGGCTGGTAATAATCATAGTAGGAGACGAAGTATTCGACCGCATTTTCCGGGAAGAATTCCTTCATCTCACCGTAAAGCTGGCCCGCCAGAGTCTTGTTGTGAGAGATAATCAAGGTCGGCTTCTGCAGAGCCTGGATAATATTGGCCATGGTGAAGGTTTTTCCGGAACCCGTGACACCCTGCAGGGTCTCGAACTGGTTGCCCTCCTTAAAGCCCTGGACCAGCTTCTCAATGGCCTGAGGCTGATCTCCGGTTGGTTTATATTTGGAATGAAGCTTAAACTGCATCTAAAACTCCTTCGGGATTCTCTACTGTCGACTTCCTATTCTAACACCCGAATGTATGTTTGTCATCTGATCTCAGAAGATTTCATGGTAATTTAAGATTTGCAAGCTGCTAAGATTCATGAGTCCGTGTAACTTTCCTTTCATACGGCTGTCACAGATCTGTTTCTGCATATGCCATCTCGTCTACTCTCAATGAATCATTACAATTCCGAGCATGTCTGCACTCTTACCCAGTCTCATTTTCGCCTGTTCTTGAAGAATTTTTTTGTTGAAAAAAGGTGAGCGCCGGGGCGCTCACCTTCACAATTTCATAAGTCTTATTCCGCAGATTTTCCGCAGCAGAAGTATTATTCCGCGGATTTCCCGCGACAAAAGTATTATTCTGCAAATCTTCCGTGGCAGTTCTTGTACTTCTTTCCGGAACCGCAGGGGCAGGGATCGTTGGGGTAGATCTTCTTGGTCTTCCGGCGCTTGGGTCCCCGGACGTCCGGACCTTCTTCCTTGTTGGTCGAAGTTTCCTTGGCAACCTCTTCTCTTTCGACCTTCTTCTCGACACGGATACGGAAGAGCATCTGAACGGTGTCATGCTTGATGGCCTCGTTCATCTCATCCATCATGTCATAGGAGATCATCTTGTACTCATCGACAGGGTTTCTCTGGCCGTAGGCCTGAAGTCCGATGCCCTGCTTGAGCTGTTCCATATCATCGATCTCGTTCATCCACTTCTGATCGATCACACGAAGGAGAACGACGCGCTCGACCTCACGGAACTGCTCGGGATCCGGGAACTCAGCTTCCTTCTCGTCATAGTATTTCTCGGCCCGCTCATAGATCTTGTCGGAAAGGTCCTTGGCCTTCTTCACATCGGAAAGGTCTTCCTTCTGAATCGGAGCGATGGGAAGGAGATCGAGGAGCAGACGGTTGAGCTCATTCAGATCCCAGTCGGCGGACTCGACATCATCGGAGCAGACCTGGTTTACATTTTTCTCAATCAGGTCGCGGGTCATGTTCTGGATCTGGGACTTCATGTTCTCGCCGGCCAGAACCCGCTTTCTCTGCTTGTAGATCATCTCACGCTGCTCGTTCATGACCTGATCGTATTCGAGCAGGTTCTTACGGATGGCGAAGTTGTTGGACTCGATCTTCTCCTGGGCCCGCTCGATGGCGGAGGACAGCATCTTGTGCTGGATCCGCTGTCCTTCCGGAACACCCAGATTCTCAAAGACCTTGATCAGACGCTCGGATCCGAAGAGCCGCATCAGATCATCCTCCAGGGAAATGAAGAACTGGGACTCACCCGGATCTCCCTGACGTCCGGAACGTCCGCGCAGCTGGTTATCGATTCGGCGGGATTCGTGCCGCTCGGTTCCGACAATCTTCAGACCGCCGGCGGCTCTGGCCTCATCGTCCAGCTTGATATCGGTACCACGGCCGGCCATGTTGGTCGCAATGGTAACGGCTCCGTGCTGTCCGGCCTGGGCAACGATGGCAGCTTCCTTCTCATGATACTTGGCGTTCAGGACTTCGTGCTCGATGCCTTCCCGGTTCAGCATGCGGGAGAGGAGCTCGGAAACATCGATATTTACGGTACCTACCAGGACCGGCTGTCCCTTGGCGTGGGCTTTCTTTACCTCTTCGACAACCGCCTTATATTTCTCCGCCTTGGTCTTGTAAACGGCATCCTCGTGGTCCACACGGATAACCGGCTTGTTGGTCGGGATGGTGACGACGTCCATGCCGTAGATATCACGGAACTCCTGCTCCTCGGTGGCAGCCGTACCGGTCATGCCGCCCTTCTTGTCGTACTTGTTGAAGAAGTTCTGGAAGGTGATGGTCGCGAGGGTCTTGGACTCGCGGTTGACCTTGACGTGCTCCTTGGCCTCGATGGCCTGATGGAGACCGTCGGAATAACGGCGGCCCGGCATGATACGGCCGGTGAAGGAATCGACGATCAGGACCTCGTTGTCCTTGACTACGTAATCCTGGTCACGGTGCATGAGGTTGTGGGCACGGAGGGCCAAGATGACGGTGTGCTGGATCTCCAGGTTCTCCGGATCGGCCAGGTTGTCGATGTGGAAGAACTGCTCAACCTTCTTGACGCCCTGCTGGGTCAGAGTAACGACCTTGTCCTTTTCATTGACGATATAATCGCCGGTCTCCTGCTGCTCGACACCCATGATGGCATCGATCTTCGAGTACTCGGGCAGATCCTCGCCTCGCTTCATCTGGCGGGCCAGGACATCGCAGAGCTCGTAGATCTTGGTGGACTTGCCGCTCTGACCGGAAATGATCAGAGGGGTCCGCGCCTCATCGATCAGGATGGAGTCGACCTCATCGATGATGCAGTAATGTAGACCGCGCTGAACTTCGTCCTTTTCATAGACGGCCATGTTGTCCCGGAGGTAATCGAAGCCGAGCTCGTTATTGGTGATGTAGGTAATGTCGCAGTTGTAGGCTGCCTGACGCTCTTCCTTGTCCATGGAATTCAGGACGCAGCCGACGGTCAGTCCCAGGAAACGGTGAACCTGGCCCATCTCGTCCGCATCTCGCTTGGCCAGATAGTCATTGACGGTAACGACGTGGACGCCCTTGCCTTCCAGGGCATTTAAGTAAGAGGGAAGGGTTGCCACCAGGGTTTTACCTTCACCGGTACGCATCTCAGCGATTCGTCCCTGATGAAGAATGATGCCGCCCATGAGCTGAACCTTGAAGGGTTCCATGCCGAGAACTCGCTTGGCTGCCTCGCGGACCGTTGCAAAAGCTTCCGGAAGAAGCTGATCCAGGGTCTCGCCCTTGGCCAGGCGGTCCTTGAACTTCTGGGTCTGACCCTGCAGCTCCTCATCGGACATAGCCTGCATGGTCGGCCGTAATTTCTCAATCTTTTCCACAGTCGGCATGATCCGCTTTAGTTCGTGATCGGAATGCGTGCCGAAAATCTTTGTCATAATTCCCATGTAAAAAATCTCTCCTTTAATACCTGTAAATCAAAAACTGTAAATCTATGATGTAGGAAACGGGTTCCTGAAACTGTCTATAAAAAATACTATTTGATTTTCTAGTGATTTTTTCAGATGACAGCTGATCTGTCCAGCTGATCTGTCCGGTCATCTGCTATAAGCTAAAAAATCCCTATCTTTTGTATTCTAACACGCCAGTAAAGAGCGGGCAATGAAAACCGACAGAGATAGGATTTGAAATATAAAGCGCAGCCGGCGGAGGGAACTTGTCCTGGAAAGAAAATAATTCTGATAAAAGGAGCAGTTTCCGTTCAGGAGATTGCTCTGACATAAAAAGATCCTGGCAGAGAAACCGCTCAAACGAAAAAACGTTCTCAGCATTGTATGGTATTGTCTGAATTCTGCCAAACAATTGTCTGATTAAATCTATATATTATCGTAATCGTTTGTTATTATTGCATGTATACAATATATTTGCAGAAAACTTGTTGACAGAATTGTAAAGACAGGGTAATATACAGTTACAAACAGAAAAGGAAAAGCTTAAACTTCTTAGAGTTTTCCGGAGGTATAAAGAAAGATTTGAAATGGCCTCCGTTAAGTATATTTCCTTTTCAACCGCAGAAATACATTATAAAGGAGGAGATACCACCTGAAGTCTTAGCGTAATACCCTAACCGGAACGGCCGGTATAAGCCGCGACTCCTGTTTCTTTCGAAGAATTCGAAAGAGCCCTCAAATAGGAACTATTTAAGTTCGTTGAGTTGAAATACAGCGGGGCACTCAAAACGGAAAGCGAATGATGCAGGGATGAAATCCAAAAACAAGGTAACATAAAGGCAGGTAACTGGAAAACAAGAATGAGGACAAACCGTTGAGTAGTACAACTGAATATGGAATAAAGTAGGCGGGACGTTGAATGGTGTAAGTTCGAAGTCCCGCCTATATTTTTATATTTTCTTTTGCTCTGAAACCTACTTTTCTGCGGTTCCATCCTTTCCGGATTTTCACTGCAATCCTGTCGGATCTAAGTCAATTACTTACCGCAGGTTTCTTCCAGATTTGTCAAATTATCTGCATGATTCCGACAGATTCTAACATTTCCCAGCTTAATATATCCGATTTTATACGGAAATAATTTCTGAAATCCTACCAGGAAATTACTTCTGTACCATCCTCAGTAACAAGGACCTGGATCTCCCACTGGGCAGACGGCTTACCGTCTACAGTGTAGACTTCCCAGTCATTTTCCGGATCCGTAAAGACGGCCGGGCTTCCCATGTTGACCATGGGCTCGATGGTAAACATCATTCCCGGAACCAGAAGCATATCCTCACCGGCATTGGTGCAGTAGCTGACCCAGGGTTCCTCATGGAATTCCAGGCCGACACCATGTCCGCCGATCTCCTGAACAACCGAATAGCCGTTTTCTTCTGCATGCTTGTGAACCGGCTCAGCCATATCGCCAAGGAAGCTCCAGGGCTTGGTGGCCTTGAGGCCAAGCTCGACGCATTCATGTGTAACGTCTACAAGCTTCTTTACAGCAGGGTCTACATTTCCAATGCAGAACATACGGGAAGAATCAGAGAAGTAGCCGTCCTTGATTGTGGAGGCATCGACATTGATGATATCACCGTCATGCAGAACGACGTCCTCGGATGGGAAGCCGTGGCAGACCTGGTCATTGACCGAAGTGCAGACGCTGTAGGGATAGCCCTCATAATTCAGCGGTGCGGGGATTCCGCCCATGGAATAGGTCACATCGTTTACGATATCGTTGATTTCCTTGGTATTCATGCCGACATGGATGGCTTCGGCAACCGCATCCAGAACTGCCACATTGATCTTAGCGGACTCGCGGATCTTCTGGATCTGCTCCTCATTCTTGATCAGATTCCGGGTCGGAACCGTATGGCCCTCCAGGGCATAGCGGTAAATCCTCTTGTCAAATGCCTCATGGCACTGCTTGTATTTCTTGCCGGATCCGCACCAGCAGGGATCATTGCGTCCAATTTTCTTCTCAGCCATTTTTCTGCTTCTTTCCAAAATAAGGTCCCGATAATAAATATCGGGACTTTGATTTTATATGTTACTTGTTCTTTATGTGTTACTTGATATTACTTGTTCTTCCGAATTTCAATTCTGCCCTGTAGTTTTTCAACTTCATCCCGAAGATTTTCGGCAGGCTTATCAGAAATTCTTCTGTTAATCTTCTGTCAATCAGAGTCTTCTTACAGCAAGAATTGGTTTAGAATACACCGAACGATTGCAGGTAATTCCTGCCTTGGTACTCTGGGCTTCTACAATTTTCCCGCCGCCCGCATAGATTGCAACATGACCGTCATAGCAGACAATATCACCAGGCTGCATGTTATCAGGGGATACTGCTTTTCCGACGCTTCGGAGGTCTCCTGAACATAAGCGGGTATTCAATTTTCCAAAGTGCTGGAAAATAGTGGAGACAAATCCTGAGCAGTCGGCCCCGTCCGTCAGAGACGTTCCGCCCCACACATAAGGATTTCCGACAAACTGCATAGCGTAGGCGACTACTGCGCTTCCGCTTACGCTTGCGGAAGGATTGGCTTCGCCTGAGCTTCCGGAACTGCTGGAGCTGCTCGACTTGCTGCTGGAATTTGCAGCGGCGGCAGCTGCTTTCTGGACTTCCTCTTGAGACTTCTTCTGTGCGGCTGCTGCGGCGGCAGCTGCTGCAGCCTTGCGGGATGCTTCCTCGTTGGCCTTTCTCTGAGCTTCTTCTCTGGCCTTTGCCTCTTCTGCAGCCTTTCTTGCTGCCTCTTCCTTGGCTTCCTGAAGCTCGGCGTCAATATTTCCCTTCTGAGCTGTCAGAGTGGAAATGGTGGAATTCAATTCGGTCTGCTTGGCGGATAACTGGCTCTGCTGGGTTTCCAGCGAAGCCTTAGCGTCCTGCAATTCCTTCTGATAGGACTTGGTGGCATCCACAGTTTCCTGGTAGGTATCCAGCTGGGTCTTATCATACTGATAAACCTGGGTAACATAATCAACACGATTCAGGAAATCTGCAATACTCTTGGAATCCAGAATCACGGACAGCATACTGGTACTGGCATCCGATTCGTAGGAATCCTTCATCCGTTCCTTGATGGCTTCCTTCTGCTCTGCAGCAGCCTGCTGGGCTGCCTCAAGGTTGACCTCGGTATCGCTGATCTCCTGCTGCTTGGATGAGATCTGATTGTTCAGATCCTGGACATCGGTCATCAGAGAAACCAACTGACTGTTGGCTGTATTCAGGCTGCTGTCGATAGCATCCTTATCGTTCTGGATTTCCTGAACGGATCTGGCAGCCTCAACCTTACTGCCCTGCTGCGGAACCAGACCTGCCACAAGCGTAACGGCAAGGATGGAAGACACAGCGGCTGAAGTGATTCGCTTGATATGATCTTTTTTCAAAATAAAAACTCCTTTGATTCAGATTTGAATAAAGAACAGAGCCATTCCGGCTCTGTTACCATATTATAACATCTAAAAACGCCTTGTCATGGCAATATTGCATTTTTTTCGTATTTTCTTACATTTTTTACGAAAATGTAAACCGCCGCGATCCCTGCATCCTTCGCCGAGAAGCCAGACACGCGAAGATTGGTCTACATTTCCTCTGTATATATCCTTATACGAAAAAAGCAGCGGTCTCCCGCTGCCTGTCTCTCTTATGATACTTGTCTTTCGAAGCCGATCAATAATGATTGGTATTGATTTTACTGATCAGCTTCCTCGGACCTGACTGGAACTCCGATCAGCAAAGCCGCATCCGGATGTCTTTGGTGATGATGTCTGTATAGCTGAAGGATAACAGCTGGTCCGGACAATGCTCATCCTCACCGTCAATCTCGATGGTAAAGACGGAAGGATACGCTTCCTTGATCACACCCTTCTGAATGTCAACCTTGTTCCGTCCGCGGTCCAGACAGATCTCAACTCTGCTGCCGCATTTCTGTGCGACGGACTCCCGTACCATATCATACTGAGAACGCTCCATGCCTAACTCTCCCTCCTTGGTCTGCATTGTACAGCTGACAGATCATACTCTATGCAAACATGCCAGGCGCCGATAGAACTAAAACGCGATCCGGTATTCCTGCATCTCCTGATTACAAGCCGCAGATCTTCTGCCTTCCGCTGCTTATAAAAATACATGCTTTATCTTAGCACAGTATCAGATTATTGTCAAAATGACAGAGCCACAAAATTTCTTTTTTCCTCCGTGAAACATTCTTCCTTAAATGGCGGTTTTATGCACGTTTCACAGGAAATTTAGACCGTTTATCCACAAAACATCTCGCAGAGATCCACACTTGTCTGAGACAGTTTTTCGTCTTTTCCACGCCCGGATTTGTGATATTGCACAAGGCTTTACTCTGTGCAGAATATACAATTTCTCTGAATTCTTTCTGTGCAGAATCCCGGGATGCTGCCAATTATTCATTCATCCTGCATTCCTCGCGCAGCAGCTTCATTCACTCGGTTCTCCAGCTCCAATCATTCAATTGTCTGGCTTCTGTCAGTATCACTTTGACAAGCTTTTCAAGATTGTATCTGACACTACTCTAAATAATAGGTATGGTATAATGAAATCCGATTTATAATCCGATATAGAAATACACAGATATTTATAATACATCAGAAGTCACTCAACCACTTTCTCCCGGCAGCCGCCGGCAAAGGAGACCTTATGATCCGCGCAATCCTTGCGATTTTATTTGCAATCGTCTTTCTGATTCTTTCCCTGCCTGTTTACGCTGTAACCGCGCTTCTGAGAAAGAAGCACCCGGAGGCCATCGACCAATTTTCCCAGAAGTTCATCTGCTGGGCCCTGCGTGTGATTTCCGCCATCTGCTGCGTTCATCTCGAGGTCAGGGGGCAGGAGAATTTAAAAAAAGGCCAGGCCGTGCTCTACATTGGAAACCACGCCAGCATCTTCGATGTCATTCTGGTCTATCCCCTTCTTCCCAGCCTGACCGGCTTCCTTGCCAAGAAGGAACTGAACCACGTACCTATCCTGAATCTCTGGCTCCGGCGGATCAACGGACTCTTTCTGGACCGGACCGATCCCAAGCAGGGCCTGCAGACCATTCTTACTGCCATCGATTATGTAAAGAAAGGCGTCTCGATCTTCATTTTCCCGGAGGGGACCCGCACCAAGGACGGAAAGCTCGGAGAGTTCAAGGCCGGATCCTTCAAAGTTGCCACCCGGACCAAGTGCCCGATCATTCCGGTTGCCATTGAAAACACTGCCGACATTGTCCGTAAGCACATGCCATTCGTTCACACGACCCATGTCATCATCACCTTCGGAAAGCCTATTCTTGTCGAAGGCCTGGCTCCGGAGGAGAAGAAGCACATCGGACCTTATGTACAGAATATTGTTGCTAAAATGCTGAATCAGGAAATCGAGGAGAAAGTGGAAAAGCCTGAATAAGAATCTGATCCGCAGTTACCGGTTAAACAAGCGTGCCATAAAATACGAAAGAGGCAGCAGAGAAAGTAGGAAAACACCTGCTTCTCCGCTGCCTCTTGATCTTTCTTACTCTATTATTTCACACCCTTTGCACCCTTGGATCCGCCCAGGGCACCGCCGGCCAGGATATTGGTATCGAAGGTGAAGGTCAGCTCGCTGTCGCGTCTTGCCCGCTTCAGTGCCAGCTCGATCAGCTTTGTCAGCATATCCTTGTACTTGAGGCCGACCGGCTCCCAGAGATAGAAGGACAGGGAACCCGGAATGGTGTTGATCTCGTTGAAGTAGAGCTTGTTGGTGTCGGAATCGATCATGAAGTCCATACGGGCAACGCCGCTGCAGCCCAGGGCCTGGAAGGACTTGACTGCCAGTCTCTTGACTTCCTCGTACATGTCTGCCGGGATCTCGGCCGGGATCTTCCGGGAGACAGATGCCATGCCCTTGGAACCGCCGGACTTGGATCCGTTGCTCTCATATTTATCCTTGTAGGAAAGAATCTCCTCGGTATGGAAGGGTTCCTCGATCTCGGAAGCCTCTGCATGATCCTCATCACCCAGAACCGAGCAGTTGACCTCACGAAGGTTCAGGATGGCATGCTCAACCAGAATCCGCTTGGCGTAAATAAAGGCGTCATCGATCTTTCCGATCAGCTCTTCGCGGTCCTTGGCAATGCCGATTCCG
>JAQYBF010000066.1 GCA_029338875.1 Lachnospiraceae bacterium | reverse complement strand
CAGAGGCCCATGATATTCTTTAAGAAACGATAGCGGTACTGGTAGCCGCCCTCGTTGGTAAGATTGGCTTCCATTGCTTCTTTCGTAAGAATGGCATGATCATTTTCCGTGCCCATCAGAGACCAGGTTCCGGAACTGATATAAAGGAAGTCCTTCTCCAGAGCAGGAACCGCCAGAACCGCCGATGCCGTATCATGAGATGTGGTCTGAACCACGGTAAGATTGAAGCCAACTTCTTCGGCAATCTCTTTCTTAAGGCTTCCAACCTCAATTCCGGCCATAGTGATGGGTCCGAAGATGGACTTCTTGCAGCCTAGCTTTTCAATCAGATCGTAGTCCCAGTCACGGGTGGCCGGATTCACAAGACCAGTCGTGGAAGCATTGGTATATTCGGTCTTCTTTACTCCGGTCAGAAGGAAGTTGAAATAATCCGGAATCATAAGAAGGGACTCGGCCTTCTCCATGCTTTCAGGCTCTTCTTCCTTTACAGCCATAAGCTGGAAGATCGTATTGAAGATCTGCTTCTGGATGCCGGTTCTCTGGTAGAGTTCCGCTTCCGGAATGATCGAATAGACCTTCTCGTCCATGCCTTCGGTCCGTCTGTCCCGGTAGCCGTAGGTCTTTCCGACCAGCTGATCCTTATCATCCAGGAGAGCATAATCGACTGCCCAGGTATCAATTGCCATGGTGCATGGGATCTTTCCGATCGCCTTACATTTCTTCATGCCGGCCAAGATATTCTGAAAAAGCGCCTCGGTATCCCAGACTCTGTGTCCATCGACCTTCTTCATGCCGTTTTCAAAGCGGAAGATTTCCTCAAGGACCATTTTATCGTCTTCCATATGTCCGAGAATGTGACGTCCGCTGGATGCGCCGATATCTACGGCGAGATAATACTTTCCCATAATAACTCCTGTCTGTGATGACTCCTGTTTACAATGGCTTTTGTCTATAATGACTCCCGTCTGGTTTACTTCTCGTAGAGGAACTTCTCAGGCAGGGTAACTCCGAAGTCCTTGGCCAGGTGTCTGAATTCGTCCGGCTGAATGGTCTGCTTCTTTCCGCCCATGGAGAGGACCTTGACCAGGATCTCGGCGCTCTTCTCAACGGTATGCATGAGTCCAAAGGTCATATCGAAGTCGGTGCCTGCGCAGAACATGCCATGATGCGCCCAGATGGCGACATCGTACTTCTTCATCAGATCACTAGTTGCAACGGCGATGTCTCTTCCGCCGGGAACCATCCAGTGAACGACGCCGATGCCGTCCGGGAAGACAACCGGGCACTCGGTAGCCATTTCCCAGAGCTCTCTGGTGAAGATCTCATCCTTGAGAGGAAGAACAAAGGTCAGGGCGATGGTGTTGGTGGTATGTGCATGATAAACCACACGATAGTCCGGGTTGATTTTCTTCTTGACTTCCAGATTCATGAGATGGCTGGGAAGCTCGCTGGTGGGACGTCCGCCCTTGACCAGGCCCCAGACGATACGGAAATTCTCGCCCTTGTCATCCAGCTCGATGATGCAGGTATTTGCCTCGGGATCCAGGATGACATTTCGGAAATACTTGCCGGAACCGGTAACCATGAAGAACTCTCCTGCCAGAGCGGGAACGCTGGTTCCGATCGGCTGCCATGCGGCGTCGAACTTGAGATCGGATCTGACTTCTTCAACCTCCTCTGCCTTCATGCGGTAGGAAAGGTTGCCGCCGTTTCTCTCATGCCAGCCCTGCTCCCAGCCATCATTGCAAAGTCTGATAAAACCCTGTGCGAATTCTGCATCTAAAACTGCCATTGGTTTACTCCTTTATTGAATCATGTTTGTGTTCAGCATTGTTTCTGTCTCAGCATTTTTCTGCTTAAGCTTTCATACTTCAGCTTTTATGCTTCTGCATTTCTGCTTCCGCTTCAGCTTTTTTCTGCTTCTGCTTCTTTTCTGCTTATCAATGCTATGTCTGCATCTTATCGCCTCAGGGTCTTTGGTATAATGTCTTGCTTTTACAGAGGACTGTCCTTATTTTCCGTTCCCGAATTTTTAGATTCGCCTCCCCACGCAAATGGATTTTAAAGAGAAATGTAGACCAATGCGAAAAAAGAGCTCAGATCCGGGTCATCCTCTGACTCAGATCTAAGCTCTTCTCATTAATCTACTAATAATATTTGACTTAAAATTTAAATCACGATGTCAACTTCCCAAGATTTACAACGATTTCGACGAAAATCCTGAATTCCGTTGTTTATTTCCAGGGTTTACCTCGTTTTAAACAACGATTTTGAGAAAAAACTCGAATTCCGTTGTTTATTTCCAGGATTTACCTCGTTTTAAACAACGATTTTGAGAAAAACTCGAATCCCGATGTTTATTTCCAGGGTTTACCTCGTTTTAAACAACGATTTTGAGGAAAAACTCGAATTCCGATGTTTACTTTCGGGATTCCGGGTTTTATACAACGATCTCAATAGATATTTCGAATCCCGAGGTATTCCGAGGAATTTCAAGCCAGTCCGGTGTAGCCCATCAGATACTCATCGACTTCTCTTGCGCACTGTCTTCCTTCTACGATGCCCCAGACAACCAGGGACTGGCCCCGGTGCATGTCGCCTGCGGTAAAGACGCCGGGCACGCTGGTTGCATACTTTCCTTCCTCGGTCTCAACCACATTGCGGGCGGTCATCTTGGTTCCGAAGGCCTTGGGAGCCAGCTCTTCTGCGCCGACGAAGCCGGCTGCAATCAGAAGCAGGTCGCAGGGATAAGTCTTCTCCGTACCTTCGACCTCGACCATCTTCCGGTTTTCGAAGCGGACCTTTACAGTGGTAACGGATTTCAGGTCGCCGTTCTTCTTCGTCTCAACCGACTTGACTGTGGTCTCGTAGATCCGGGGATCCTTACCGAAGAGGTAGATGGCTTCTTCCTGGCCATAGTCGGTCTTCAAGGTCCTGGGCCATTCCGGCCAGGGATTGTCTTCGGTTCTCTCGACCGGCGGCTCGGGCATCATCTCAAGCTGGATCACACTCTTTGCACCCTGACGGATAGAGGTTGCCACACAGTCATTTCCGGTATCGCCGCCGCCAACGATAATGACGTTCTTACCATAGGCGAACTTCTTACCCGCATCTCCGGTCGGTTTACATTTGCCTGCATTGGCTCTGCCGCCGGAAACCTTGCCGTCCAGGAGATCCCGGGTGGCCTGGGTCAGGAAATCTACGGCATAGTAGACGCCGCCGACTTTTGCCGGATCTGCAGCCGGAAGGCTTCTGGCCTTCTTGGCACCGCAGGCCAGGATGACCGCATCGAATTCCTTCTTCAGATCCTCGGCCTTGATATCCACGCCGACATTAACGCCGGTCTTAAAAATCACGCCCTCTTCCTCCATGAGCTTCTTCCGGCGCTCGATCACGTCCTTGGGAAGCTTCATATTGGGAATACCGTACATGAGAAGGCCGCCGATCCGGTCCTCCCGCTCGAAGACCGTCACATTGTGGCCTCTCCGGTTCAGACGGTCTGCTGCGGCAAGGCCGGCAGGACCGGCACCGACAACAGCGATCTTCTTGTCCGAACGGATGGCCGGAATCCGGGGTTTCAGATATTCCTTGTCAAAGGCGGTCTCGATGACAAAAAGCTCATTGTCACGGATGGTGACCGGATCTCCATGCTCGCCTTCGGTACAGGCCTTCTCGCAGAGAGCCGGGCAGACCCGTCCGGTAAACTCCGGAAAGCTGTTGGTCTTCTGCAGGCGGGAGTAGGCGTAAGCCGGCTGACCCTGATAGATTCCGTCATTCCACTCTGGGATCAGATTGTGCAGGGGACAGCCGGTCACCATGCCGTGCAGCTTCATGGCCGACTGGCAGAGGGGAACGCCGCAGTTCATGCAGCGCGCGCCCTGCTCTCTCCGCTCGTCCTCACTGATTGCCTCGTGGAAAAATTCATAGTTTTCGATCCGCTTCTTCGGCGGAATGTCTTTATTTGCTTCTCTCTGATATTCCAGAAAACCCGTTGGCTTGCCCATACGCCCTCCTGTATTCTTTCTAAATATTCATTCCTGAATATACATTCCT
>JAQYBF010000065.1 GCA_029338875.1 Lachnospiraceae bacterium | reverse complement strand
TCGTCATTCCAGTGGCCGGCTGTAAAGCCCTCCCATGCATCAAAATTTGTCATCACGACCTCCAATCGTAAAAGTGGGTTGATTTGGTTGGTAATGGCATGTCCTGCCCGAAAGTTAGAAACGTCTAACTAACTTTCCCGTAAGTATCATACGTGATGGAATAAGGCTTCGTCAATCGAATTTCTGTACTTTTCAGGGGGCAATCATTATCCTTACGTTCTGAATCAAAAACAATCCCAAAACCTGTACGAGTGGTCATTTTTCCGGGCTTTCCGGGGCATTGATCCGGAAAGCATCCTCGTGATCTGGCCGTAAAAATCTGTTAGGATTTCTTTTGTTTTTATCAGACAAAGGAAGATAAAGTCCTCTGGCATTTTTTGATGAGGAAGCTATAATAAGATGTGAATGCAGCTTCTTTCTATTCCGTGACATTTCAGGAAATGACAGAAACTGCAGCAACTAACATCTCATATTTTCTGCCGGAAAATAACCGGACAAAGGAGGACAACAATGTTAGATCCGAAAGTAAAAGAATTAATTAACACACAGATCAATAAGGAATTCTATTCCGCATATCTGTATCTGGATTTTTCCAATTATTATAACGATCTCGGACTGGACGGATTCGCCCACTGGTATGACATCCAGGCTCAGGAAGAGCGTGATCACGCCATGCTGATGCGTCAGTATCTGAGTAACAACGGCGAGCATGTAAGCTTTACCGCTGTCGATCAGCCGGATGCCGTATACGAGGATGCGGAGAGCCCCTTAAAGCTTGGCTTAAAGCATGAGCAGTATGTCACGTCCTTAATCAATACCATTTATAAGGCTGCAAATGACGTTCATGACTATCGTACCATGCAGTGCTTCGACTGGTTCGTTAAGGAGCAGGGTGAGGAAGAGAAGAATGCCGACGATCTGATCAAGAAGTATGAGCTTTTCGGCAAGGATCCCAAGGGTCTCTATGCACTGAACCAGGAGCTTCTGGCCAGAGTCTATACTGCGCCGAGCCTGGTACTCTAATACATTCAGGCTCTGTCAAATCTGCTGACCCTCAATAGATGAGAATACAACAGCCTCCCAATTGAAGAATCCATACGGATTCTTTCCATCGGGAGGCTGTTTTTTATCTGATTTACCGTTTAGGAGAGAAATATAAACAGTAGCCATTCACTGGCAGAGATATTCTTTACTCAAGAGTCAGAAGCAGAGCCATCTTGAACTTCTTTGTGGCCTTGACGGAATGTAAACCGCCCTTGGCGAAATGGAAGTTCTCGCCTGCCTTGATCGGATGATCAACGCCCTCATATCCGATCACGCCTTCGCCGTCCAGTGCGAAGATGATGGCTTCTCCGGGAGCCGCATGCTCGGAAAGGCCGGTACCTTCATCAAATGCCATAACAACAAACTTCATTTTGTCATTATTGACGATGTCCATATTTACGATCTTACCGTCCTGATAAGGGATCAGATCCTTCAGTTTAAATACTTCGCCTGCTTTGATTACTTCGTTCATGGTATCATTCCTCTCTATTGAAATCTGTGTATAAACCACACCCTTTTCCGTTTTCATTCCTATCAGCTTGTCTGCCGGAACGAAGATACTCTCACCGGCCACCAGCTTTTTCTCATCCGGAAAGGCTCTGAAGACTTCCAGATCACCTTCCGCAACGATCAGGAGCATGCCGTAGGGATGAATCTCTGCACTGATATCCGTATGTCCGGCCAGGGAGAAATAGGTGATCGCATGATCTCCCTTCTGAACCTCCTTGGAAATCGTGCAGCCATTGACCGGTGCATTATCTTTTGCAATGGAAAAGACTTCTCCGACTTTTTCTTTCATGGAAACCTCCTTCCGGACCTGTCATTCATCAGGCCTTTCACCTTCAAGCCCATCCCTTCTCGGTCAGGTTCTTTCCGGCCTTTTTTAATCTTTTTCAGAAGGCCTTTCCTTTCATTGGATCTTCGACCTTCTGGAATGAAAATAGCAGAAAAAAGCCCCGGTATATGTTGGAATTCCAACAAGTACCAGGGCTACTATAAAATTTCTATGATTCCGTTTTCAATACTCAGACTGTTCTTTCAAATCCATCATTTCTTGGTGTAATCGTAGAATCCCTTGCCGCTGTTGACACCGCCTTCGCCCTTGTCGAGCTTTTCCTTCAGCATAGCACTGACCTTATAATAGACGGAATTTTCATCCTTGGCCTCGGGTTTCATCGAAACGATATCATAGCAGGTCTTCAGACCTACGATATCCATGATCTGGAAGGGACCGGCCGGTGCACTGGTGGCAAGCTTCCAGGTCAGATCAATGGTCTGTGGATCTGCTACACCCTTGGCCCAGAGCATTTCCGCAGATTCCAGGAAAGGAACCAGCATGGAATTTAAAATATAACCCGGCTGCTCCTTATGGAGTACGAGCGGAATCATATTGATATCCTTTGCAAAAGCTGTGACAGCTTCCATGGTTTCCTTTGCCGTTCCCGGGTGGCCCATGATTTCAGCCGTATTGGATTTCCAGATCTCATTGGCAAAATGCAGGGAGCAGAATTTCTCCGGACGGCCGGTATACTCTGCAAACATGCTGGGAAGCAAAGTCGATGAATTGGTGCAGAGAATGGTTTTCTCCGGCATCAGATCCTTCATCCGAGTAAAGATGTCGATCTTCTGCTTGGGATCCTCTGTCATGGCTTCAATGACGATATCCGCGTCCTTACATGCCTCTGCCATATCCAGTGTGATATGGAGAAGTTCCTTCCGATTCTTCTCCCACCCGGCCTTTAAAGCATCGATACTCTCCGGCGTTGCTGATTTCCAGTCAGGAACCAGTCCTCTCGGATAGAGGAAGGCGCCCATAGGATTTCCAATCAATGCCTTGGCCTGGTCGAGAGCCTGAGTCATTGCCGCACTGTAATGGTCGATCTTCGGCTGTGTTCTGCCGATCGATCCTTCACTCCGAAGCCAGAAGGTTACATTGTGTCCTGTATAGGCGCACATCAGTCCGATCTGTGTTCCAAGTACTCCGCCTCCGATAATTGTTACATTAGGATACATAGAACTCCTCCTTTACATTACATTGCCCTGTTTCCGGATTTTCATGCAAAGACTAAGCATACCCCCTCCGGCAACAGGCCCTCTGACAATTGTCAGAATTGCTCTTGCAAGGATTATTCTATCATATGAAATCACTGAAAATAAATGTATTATAAGAAGTTTATTGAAAATTAAGTTTTAAAACCGATTTTCGAAATCATCTCCGGAAAAATCTCCGGTATTCATCCATGGAAAACCTGCCTTCCATCGCATCTATTATATCTTCTCGGGCCAGTATCGGAGTTTCTTAACTTTCCTCGGCATCCCTTGTAATGGCACTCACAATCCCGTCAGCCGTATAGGTGTCCGCCATGATCATGGGGGCTTCCGTCAGACTTCGGAGAGTCCGGGCGCTCACTTCGCCGATGCAGACAAAACGGGTCCTGCCATAATTCTCCTTCGGATCACGGCCCTTGAAATATGCCCTTACAGAAGCGGAGCTTCCGAAGATCACGTAGGAAAACTGCGGACTGTCGGTCAGCTCTCTTTCAACAGACATGTTCCTATCATCCGGTATTTTCTCTTCAGCAGGAGTACTCTTTATATCAGGCAGTTTTCTTTCATCAATCACCGTCTCATAGATTCCAAGATCATCATAGGCAATCTGATGCTCCTCCAGAATCGCGTTCAAATCCTTGGACCCCTCCAGTGCACGGAGAATCAATACACGCATCCGATCATCTTCTGCTTCTTTGACCAGTTCTTCCGCCAGGGAACGCGAAGTAAAATCGGCAGGGATCAGATCCGCATGAATGCCATAGGAATAGAGGGTCTGTGCTGTAGCACTGCCGATGACAGCAAACTTTGCATGCATCAGTTCACGGATGTCCCGCTCCTGCTCTTCCAGCATATGGAAAAAAGTCCGGACACCGTTTGAGCTCGTAAAGACGATATGACTGTAGGACCGGAAATCCGGCAGGCTGATATCGCGTTCTCTGATCGTCAGGATCGGACAGGTCTCCACCCTGCAGCCCAGTCTGATCAGCTTTTTTCGGACCTTTTCCGTAAAGGAAGGGCTTCCGAGAATGGCTGCCGTCATCCCGGACAGAGGGTTTTCATTTTCATCAACAGCATCTTTTCTGTCTGAAAGATCTTCCCTGGCCAAAGTATTCTCTTTGTCTGCAGCATCCCTTATGTCTGAGACATTCCTTCTATCCGAAGTATTTTCTCCGTCCGAAAAATGGTAAGCTGCATTCTTTCCGATCACCAGAACAGCTGGTGTCTCGGCTCGGGCTGCCTTCTCTGCAATGTCAGACAGCTTTCCGTCAATTCTCTTTTCCTGTGGAGTAGATCCCTTGGAAACGACTGCTGCAGGAGTATCCGGGTCCTTCCCGCATTTCATCAGCTGCTCTGTAATTTCTCCGGAGTTCTTCAGTCCCATCAGAAAGACCAGGGTGCCCGGGGTATTGGCCAGGGCCCTGTAATCCTGAAAATTTCCTTTTGCCGAATGACCGGTGATCACAGTAAAGGAGCCTGCACTTCCCCGATGGGTAACCGGAATTCCGGCATCTTCCGGGACAGCAATACAGGAACTGACTCCGGGCACAGGGGTACAGGGAATGCCTCTTTGTGAGAGATAGAGGTATTCTTCTCCACCACGACCGAAGACAAAGGGATCTCCTCCCTTCAGCCGCACAACCATAAAGCCAGCCGAGGCCAGCTCATAGAGCTTCTCGTTGATTTCCTCCTGACCGGCACTTTTTCTGCCGGAACGCTTGCCCATATAGAGGATTCTGCAGTCGGCCGGTGCCTTGTCCAGAAGTGACGTATCAATCAGATCGTCATAGACAATGGCATCCGCTTTTCGAATCAGTTCCAGACCGCGGAGGGTAATCAGGCCTCTTCCGCAGCCGGCACCAACCAGATATACATGTCCTGTTTTCATATCCAAATCCTAAAATTATCACATCACCCGATCAGCTAGTTTCCGGCAGAGCTCTTTATAATCCCTATAGTTCCCGCTGATCTGATCTTTCTTATCCAGGTAGAGGGCATAGAGAGTGATCTCCTCGTCCCCCTTCTGACCGGCTCGGATGACGGCGTGAGCACCGACCGGCATGGAACAGTCGGCCCGAAGCAGGCCGAAGAGATATCGCTCCGGAAGAAATCGCTTCATGGTTTCCTCGTCGTTAATGGCAGAAAGCCGGTCGATGGTTTCCTTATCATCCGCCCTGCATTCAATGGCAATGATGCCCTGGCCGCAGGCCGGAACCATCTCTTCCGGGGTCAGCTTTCTCACCTGGAAGGCCGAGAGGTCCACCTGCAGGCGGTCAATTCCCGCTTCTGCAATCACGATGGCATCATAGTCTCCCTCAGAAAGCTTTCTGACTCTGGTCTCTATATTTCCCCTCAGGCCCCTGATATCGGCATGGGGAAAAATCCGCCGGATCTCGGCTTCTCTTCTGGCACTTCCGGTGCCGATCAGATGCGGATGCTCTGTCCTCATGACCAGGAGATCGGCCGCAGCCGCGGCCGGCATCACACAAGCAATCATCATGCCATCCTTAAGATCATAGGGAAGGTCCTTGGCGCTGTGCACAGCAATATCCGCCTCATGTTTATGCAGGACCTCTTCGACTTCGCGGATAAAAAGGCCGCTGCCGCCGATGTCCTTCAGGGCATGCTTTGTGTCCAGGTCGCCGCGCGTCCGGACCACCCGGATCTCCGTACTGACTCCAATTTTCTTCAGTTCTTCCGATACGATTTCATCCTGCCTGAGAGAAAGTCTGCTTCCTCTGGATGCTATGATCATGTGATTCATTTTCATATCTGCTTTTCCATCTGACTGGGAAACTTCCCTGCAGATCTCCTCTACCAGGCTCTTCTGCTCTTTTTGCCCCGGCAGTACATCACTTGCCAGGAGTTCCGCCAGAAGCCTCTTATAGACCGCCGCTCTCTCTTTCTGATCGAAGTCCGGGTGATCTTCGGGAAAGGCAGACCGGACCTCGTGCATGATTTCGAGAACCTGGTCTATATTTTCCGGAAGGATCCCTGCAATCTCCCGCTTCAGCATGGCCGCATAGCTGGGCGAAGACCCGTTGGTGGAAATGCTCACTGTAAGAGGCCCCTTCCTGATCATAGCCGGGAAAATGAAGGTGCAGTTTTCCGGATCGTCCACAGCATTGACCGGGATCTTCCTCTGCCGGCAGAGCGTACTGATATGGCGGTTCAGTTCCCGGTCCCCGGTCGCCGAAATCACACAGTCGGCATTCTCCAGATCGCTGTTTTGAAAAGCTCTTCTGACATAGTTCAGCCGGCCCTGATGACAGAGATCCGAAATATAGACCGAAGCTTCCGGTGCCACAACCGTGATTTTATCTGTAAACGAAGTAAGGCGGCTGATCTTGCCGGCCGCCACTTCTCCGCCTCCCACAACCAGGAAGCGGGTATCTGTAATATCATAGTAAAAAGGGAAAAGCTTCAACGTGAACCCTCTCTGATGTTATTAAGCGCCGGAGCCACCTTGTAAGCCACAAGCGATCCGACACCTGCAATAATCGCATCAATCCAGACCGTACTGAAGAACCAGACGGTAAAAAGCTCCTTCAATCCAATCGGCTGTGCATCCTGGAGAAGGACATTGCTGAGCAGGGCAAAATACAGAAGGCCCAGGACATAATAGGACAGCATGCCGATTTCACCGGAAATAAGATAGGCCGCGAAGTTCTTTTTCCGGAAGCCCTTCAGAAGAATTCCTGACAGCCAGGCTGCCGAAGCAAAGCCCAGAAGGAAGCCGTAGGTCGGGCGGAGAAGATAGGCCAGTCCGCCGCCATGGGCATAGACCGGAAGACCGATCAGACCCAGAAGAAGATAGACCACGAGGCTGATCAGGCCGTTTCGCGGTCCGATCAGAAGACCTGTGATTACGGCAAACATGATCTGAAGAGATACGGTAACGCCGGTTCCGATCGGAAGCACAATGTTGATCTTGGCCCCGACAACCATCAGGGCTACAAAGAGAGCACAGTAGGCCAGATCTCTGGCCGTCATAATTCCTTTTTTCGCGATTGTATTTTCCAAACTTTCCCCTTCCGCTTACGATTTTCCATAAAAATTCCAATTGCCAGGTCGGTCACAAACCGACAGCGGACAAACAGCCGCCGCACATGCCTGCAGCGGCTGTTTCTTTAATCTTTATCGTTTCGGCTTATCTTCACTGAAATCCGTAACAATGGTTCCGTCTTCATGATATCTCTGGTTGCCGAAATACTTGTTATGAGCGTACTCGATACCGTTCCAGTTCAGTGGTGTGTAGACCTCGGCAATATCCGGCAGATGGACATCCTTCAATGCCCAGCGCAGGAATTCTTCGGTTCCGGTCCGGTCAACGATGTAACCGATATGTTCCTTACCGCCCGGAGAATCCGGATTGATATAATGACGGACATAGTCATAGGTATTCTTGATGATCTGGATGATACTGTCCTCATCCGCCCATTTGATAAAATCCACACCCATACGCGGATTCTTCTTACCGGTTCTTCCGAGAAGGGTTACGCGGTAATACTTCTTCCGGCTTCTGGTCCATGCCAGATTCGGGCAGGCATTGACACATTCGCCGCAGCCGATGCACTTATAGGTATCACGCTCCGGACGGAAGTGAACCTTGGTCAGGGCATCTACGGACTTGGAACGGCAGGCCTTGATGCAGGCGCCGCAGCTGATGCAGCGTTCCGGATCCAGCTGGGGTTCTGTCATACCCATGATGCCGATATCGCCCATTCTTACCTTCTGGCAGTCATTGGGGCAGCCGGTCAGAACGATCTTGACATGCAGGTCATCCGGGAAGATCACCTTCTCGATCTTCTGAGCCAGGGCTGTGGTATCGTAGCAGGCATAGGGACAAACGCGGTTTCCGACGCAGGCGGATACATTTCTGGTTCCGGATGCCGGATAGCCTTCTCCGCGCTCTTTTCCGGTCTGGTTGACACCGGTGCCGTCGATGATCTCCTGCAGAGCCTGATTGACTTCCGGAATCTTCTCAAAAGGAATTCCCGGAATCTCAAAGCCCTGACGGGAAGTCAGGTTTACGGTGCCATTTCCGTATTTCTCAGCGATTTCCTGAATTTTTCCCAGATACTCTGCCTTCAGCAGACCACCCGGCACACGAATTCTTGATGATGTAATTCCGCGCACCTTTGTGACACGGAATGCATTCTTTTTCAGATCTTTTGTATTGATATCCATGCCATCCTCCATCAGTCAACCATTGTTTTACTCTTTACATAAGGGAATACCGGTCCGTCAATGCAGACATAGACATTTCCGATCTTGCAGTGTCCGCATTTACCAAGTCCGCAGCACATCTTCCTTTCCTGAGACAGCCAGATATTTTCTTCCGGAATGCCAAGCTTCAGAAGGCCCGCGATGGTAAAGCGCATCATGGGAGGCGGTCCGACAACGATGGCCTTGGTATTGGAAAGGTTCTTCGGTGTCAGTTCGGGAACAACGGCTGTAACGAAGCCTTCCCGGTAGCCCGGCTGACCCTTGGCGCTATCTACGGTCATACGGAAATCGATATGCTCTTTCCAGTATTCCAGATCATCCCGGAAGAGAATATCATCCGGAGACTTGAATCCGACAATGGCTGTAATACCGTCGACCTTGTCCGTATGATGAGCATAATGATCGATGACACCGCGGACCGGAGAGACACCGGTACCGCCGGCAACAACGATCAGCTCGCTGCCGTCATAATCGCTGAAATCAAAACCGTTTCCATAAGGTCCGCGGATCAGAAGCTCCTGGCCCTCATAGCGCTCGAATACCTCATTGGTAACCACGCCGACACGGCGGATAGTAAAATCAATGGTATCTTCTCCGATACCGCTGACGGAAATCGGTGCTTCGCCGTATTTCGGCATGGAGATTTCAAAAAACTGTCCGGGCTTTACCAGTTCCAGGGCATGATCAAAATGCATGCGGAAGGTATACTCGGTTTTGGTATGACGAATGACCTTCTCGATCTTCGAAGGGAAGGGAACATACTTATTTTCTGCTGCCATCGTTCTCTACCTCCTTCATGCCTTCTTCCAGATGATTGATAATGTTGGAGAAGGAAATATACTCCGGACAGATATCATCGCATCTTCCGCAGCCAACACACATCTGATAGCCGAAGCGCTCTTTGAAATCCAGAACCTTATGCAGGGTCTTGAAACGCATCCGCTCTCCGTTCTTCTTCCGGTAGCTGGCGCCGCCGGCTACATCGGTATAGCCGTCAACCATGCAGGAAGCCTGAACCCTGCGCCGTTCGCCGACATTTCCATTTGCATCATAATAGAGATCCTGCATGGTAAAGCATGTGCAGGTCGGACAGACGAAATTGCATCTGCCGCAGTTGATGCAGCGCTTGTCATACTGGTTCCACATGGAGCTTTTTCCGACCTCGTAGGTCAAATTCTCCGGGACGTGAACCTTCACCTTGTTCTCGCTTACACGGGCCGGACAGACCTCAGCCTTTTCTGCTCCGGTTTCTGCGAGAAAAGCATCCCAGTCATCTCTCTTAACATCCAGACGATAGCCGCCGTTGACCAGATCAAGGCTCATGTCATAATCGTCGGACATGTTGGATTCCATGCTGACGCAGAAACCATTTTCACAGCTCTTCGGACATCCGATCATGACGAAAGCCAGGCCCTTCCGCTTCCTGTCGTAGTAATAATCCGGAGCGCCGTTCTGAAGATAGATCTGGTCCATTCTCTTTACAGCAGCCAGATCACAGCTTCGAAGGAAGACCAGCCGCTTCTTTTTCGGTGCCTCCGCCTCTTCCACATGGGTCTGTGTGAAGTAAAAGAGGGTCTCGGAAGGAGGAAGCACGGTTTCTTTCCAGGAATAAGCGGACTTCTCTTCCAACTCGATCTCGTCCGGATTCTTTACGACGGCATAGCGGACCGCATCCGTGTCCGAAAACCGTCCGCCTCCGACGAAGCGCTTCGGAGCCCAGATCTCATACTCCCTCTGCCAATAGGAGAACAGTTTCCCGAACTGTTCCCGGTCAATGATATATCCCATTTCTGTTTCGCCTCCTGTTTAATAAAAGGTGTGACAAAAGTTAATTCCATAATATCACACAGGTGTGAAATAAAGTATTCTGATTCCTGTTAAATGTCATTACAGTTCGGGCATTTCTGCTGATATTATGTCTGTCTGCGGCAATGGAATTCCGGTATTACTGAATACTTGCAATATAAGCGTCGATTCCATTGGCGATTCCGCTGACAATCTTTGCCTGGTAATCCTCCGTGGCCATCCTTTGATCTTCCGCCGGATTGGACATATAGCCCATCTCCACGATGGTCACCGGCACCTGACACCAGTTGATTCCGCTCATGCTGTCGGTCTGCCAGACATATTCCTTCTTACAGCCGGTGGCTGCCACCAGGTAATCCAGGACATCCTTTGATAGAGCATAGCTCTGATCATGCAGATTGCCGTTATAGGGATTCGATGCAGTCTGACAGATGGTCATGGCACCATTTGCCGAGGAATTATCCACGCCGTTTGCATGAATCCGGATGAAAGCTGCCACATTGGCATTATTGGCAATGGCTGCCCGCTCCGAATTGGAAATATTGACATCATTAGCGGTCCGGACCATGACGACCTGATATCCCCGTGCTTCCAGTTCCTTCTGTAATTTCAGAGCTACGGTCAGATTCAGCTGATATTCCGGTATGCCGGTAGCAACACCTCTTGTTCCGCCTGTAACCTTGGCCTTGGTCTTACTGGAGCCGGGGCCGATGGGCTCTTTTTCATTATTTCCGTGTGCCTGATGACCGGCATCGATGCAGACCAGCTTTCCTCTGGTCAGCTCCCGGTTCACGGCCGGGGCCTGGATCTGGGTCTGTCCTGCTGATGAATCCGCTGCTGTCTGAGAAGAGCTGCCAGAAGCCTTCTGATTTTCTTCTGCCGGCTTATCCTTGGACAGGTATTTGCTGGATACGTAATAATGAGCATTATCCTTGATAATTTCAGTCCAGCCGTCTTTATCGCTTAAGGCCTGAACCGAATCGCCTCGGTTCAGCACGCCGGCCTTCTCGGCTGAGGCATTTGGCTGGGTCCGGATATTCACTTTCGTTGTGGCAAACATCTCTGTTGCTGCTGCAGAATCTGCAGCCTGTGCAGCATTGGCATCTGCATTAGCATCGGACGATGCTGAGTCTTCCGAGCTGCTCTGATCTGCTTTCTTCTCTGTATTCTTTTTATCAGACGATTTTGAAGCATCCTTTTTCAGAGTGTTTTCTGCCGCTGTTTTCGCAGCAGAAGAGTTTTTGCTTCCGCTGCACGCCGGCAGTGTCAAGCCAAGGACCAGAACAAGCAATATTGCAAGCAGACGGAATCTTCTTTTTTGGAATTTCATCCTGAAATACCTCCATAGCATTTTCGGGAAATCATGCCTTTCCTTTATCCCGATTTCAGATCGGATATTCATTTTTCTTACGAATATCCGCATTCTCTATTACGAATTTCCTGTTTCCCCTATCTTACTCTATTTCCGGCCCTGCCTCTACCGTAAATGTCCTGGTTTCCGTATTTTCCGCCTGGATCCTAATTCGGACACTTCCGGCCTGATCTGTGCTTCTGATATAAAAGCCGCCCATGCCGCCCCGAAGCGATGTGATCTTGGGTCCTATGACCTCTGCCGGACCATCAAGGGAAATCCGAACCGGCTCATTGCAGAAGGGGAGAAGATTTCCATGCTCATCCCGCATGCAAAGACGGATGGCAAGGACATCATAGGTCTTACCATAAGTCAGACGGTCAGAGGACAGCCTGACCTCAAGATGCCGCCCGGTCATTGGAGCGATCACTTTATCCTTTACCACCTTACCGTCTTTGATTGCCTTGAATTCATATTCCGTGGATTCTCCGCCCCAGTTACCGATGTATTTCTGATAGAGACCGATGGCATCCGCAGGATTCATGTGATAGCGGACGATCAGCTTCAAGGCCTCCCGGATCATCTTCCCTGTCATCTTTCCCTGATTCAGAGAATAGGAATTCAAAAGGTCGCTGGCTGTCTCGGCCTGATCTTTGGTCATACCCTCGAAGGTTTCCAGATCTGAGCCGATATAGTCATCGATCAGAATCGGTCCATGTTTCAGCCCCTTGAATTCAGAATCTGCGGGGAAATATTCCTTCAAAAGGCGGCCGTTCTTATACATCTTCACGGAATCGGCATTGCTGATGATGTAGCAGCTGCCGCGGTTGGAGGCCGGGTGCTCACCGATATCCATGGAGGATGTGACTTCAAGAACCGGTTCCCTGGAACCCTCCGCTGCATAGACAGAGGCCGCCAGCTTGGGATTCCGAAACATATCCATGACCCCGTGATAGCAGATCCGGTCACCGCTTCCGAAATCCTTATGGGTGTTGTAGTCAAACATACACCAGCCGATGGCTCCCGATATATCGCCTTCCTGAGCGACTGCAGACATGACCCGGGCATGGCGGATGGCATGCTCCTGGCGGTGCTCTTCCCAGTCGAAGGCCTTGGTCGGATACATGTGACCGTTATACTCGGTGACAAGATAGGGCTTTGCCATGTCATTTGTGGCCTTGGATTTCTTCAGACAGCCCTGGTTCTTTCCGTTATGGACGAAATCATTATAGGTAAAGACATCTTCCTGAATCTTCGTATCCTTCCCGGCCGTATTACAGCGGACGCCGCCTGTCGGCCGGGTCGGATCAAAGGCATGAGCGACGGCATTGGTCCGCTCGTAAAATGGATCGTCATTCTTGGATTCATTGATTCGGACACCCCAGATCATGATCGAGGCATGGTTCCGGTATTGAAGAATCATGTCCCTGACATTGAGAACTGCCTGATCCTTCCAGGCGGCTTCCCCGATATGCTGCCAGCCGGGGATTTCGGTGAAGACCAGAAGACCAAGACGGTCGCACTCATCAATGAAATACTGAGACTGGGGATAATGAGAGGTCCGGACCGTATTCACACCGAGTTCCTCTTTCAGGATCCTTGCATCCATCCTCTGCATGCTTTCCGGCATGGCATAGCCGACATAAGGATAGCTCTGGTGACGGTTGAGGCCGCGGATTTTAACCTTCTCTCCATTCAGATAGAATCCGTCCGCTTTCCAGGTCATATTCCGGAAGCCTATGGTGTAAGTCTTCTGATCGCTGACTTTTCCATCGATACAAAGAACAGCCTTTGCCTCATAGACGGCCGGAGCTGAGAGATCCCATTTCCTGATTGCAAGATTTTTTACTTCAAAACTGTAGCTGTCGTCTTCTTTCAGACCTTCGAGCCAGGACGACAGATCACTTCCAACCTTTTTGTTCGAAGGGTCTATCTTTTCCCTGAGGATTTCCCTGCCATCCAGATCGATCTGAAGAGAAGCCCGGCCTTCCTTAATAGCCTGTTCGGCTTCTCTGCTGACAGAGATCTGTGTCTTCAGGATGCCTTTGCCCTGGTCATTCAGAGAAGGTTGGAAGAAGACATCGGTCAGACTTTCCATTTCTGTGACCGTCAGATAGACATCCCGGTAGATGCCGCCATAGGTCATATAGTCAATGACGTAGCCGAAAGGAGGCTGGTCCAGATTTTCCCTGGAATCCAGCTTCACGGTCAGCAGGTTGTCACCCTTTTTCAGCTTTCCTGTGATATCGACCGAAAAGGCCGTGTAGCCGCAGCGGTGGTCCCCGATCATCTCGCCGTTCAGGTATATGGTCCCCCGGTGGGCCATTCCTTCGAAGGTCAGGATCAGCCGCTTCTCGTCCCAGGCCTTCTGATAAGGGAGGATCCTCTGATAGCAGGAAAGCATCTGGTAGGAATGCTCATCGAAGTAATTGTAAGGAAGAA
>JAQYBF010000064.1 GCA_029338875.1 Lachnospiraceae bacterium | reverse complement strand
GGAAATGTATGGAAGTTTCCCTGGCTGGTAGGCCAGTACGGAGGCAGTGCCTTTGTCCTGATCTATCTGGTCTGCCTGGTGATCTTAGGAATCCCGGCAGCGGCCATGGAATTTGCCATGGGACGTGCCGCCCAGACCAGTCCGGTGAAGATGTATTACAAGCTGGAACCCAAGGGCAGCAAATGGCATATTCACGGCTATGTCTGCCTGGCCGGAAATTACCTTCTGATGATGTATTACACGACCGTAGCCGGCTGGATGATCCTCTATTTCCTGAAGACCGCCATGGGCACCTTCGAAGGCATGAAGTCAGCCGAGGTCAAGGGTGTCTTTAACCAGATGCTGGCCAGTCCGGCTCAGCTGGTCATCGCTATGGCCATTATCGTAGTCCTGGGCTTTGCCATCAATGCCGTGGGCCTGCAGAACGGCCTGGAGCGGGTGACCAAGGTTATGATGCTGGCTCTCCTGGCCATCATGGTAGTTCTCGCCGTTCATTCCATTGTGCTTCCGGGCGGAAAAGAAGGCCTGTCCTTCTATCTCCTTCCCAACTGGGCTGCCGTAAAGAAGGCAGGTGTCCTGAACACGATTACGGCGGCCATGAACCAGTCCTTCTTTACCTTAAGTATCGGCATCGGCGCCATGGCTATTTTCGGAAGCTATATCGGAAAGGATCATTCCCTTTACGGGGAATCCGTGAATGTGGCAGTTCTCGATACCTTTGTCGCCTTCACAGCCGGACTTATTATCTTCCCGGCCTGCTTCGCATACGGCGTAGAGCCGGATGCCGGTCCTTCTCTGATCTTCATTACCCTGCCCAATATTTTCAACCATATGGCCGGCGGAAGAGTCTGGGGCGCTCTCTTCTTCGTCTTCATGACCTTTGCCGCTTTTTCTACTGTACTTGCGGTCTTTGAAAATATCATGGCCATGACCATGGACCTTCATCACATCAGCCGGAAGAAGGCCAGCCTGGTATGCTGCATTCTGGTCTTCCTTTTATCCCTGCCCTGTGCCCTGGGCTACAATGTGCTTTCCGGCGTCCATCCTCTGGGCAAGGATACCTTCCTCGATTTCGAGGATTTCCTGGTCAGCAACCTGATCCTTCCGATCGGCACTCTGATCTTCATCCTCTTCTGCACCCTGAAGAAGGGCTGGGGATGGGATGCCTTCGTTAAGGAAGCCAATACCGGTAAGGGCATGAAGATCCAGAAGTGGATGCGGCCCTTCTTTACCTATATGATGCCGGTCCTGATTCTGATTATTCTGGTCATGGGGATCTTTTAACAGAATCACTGAAATCCGGATTGCGAGATTCCGGCTTCCTTTATCAGCGATGTTAAAACCAGGAAAGCCGGAGAAGAATACATCGAGATCGGAGTCTTTTCCTAAAATCGATGCCCAAGGTTACAATAAATCTGAGACAAAATGGATCGGGATTCGAAATATCCTTCAAAATCGATCCATGAAATCAGGGAACCGTCACCGGGGTTCTAAATTTCAAGGCAAAAAGCATGGGAAGCATTTCTGTAAAAGCATTCCTGTGAATAGGAGTAAAAAGGGAATTTTATGTTCAGTAAAGAGAAAATGAATAAGGACAGCATCATATTGATGTTTACCGGTGTCATCGGCATGGGAATCTTCCTGTCCTTTCTGTTAAATGTGGATTTCGGCGTCGATACGGCGACATTTCTCAATAACTCCATTGCCGTGCGTACCCACCTGCCCCTGGGGACCATTATGATTCTGATGAATTCGATCTGTCTTGTGCCCCAGCTGATTTTCGGCAGAGACCTGATCCATCTCGGAACCATCGCCAATATGACCATGATCGGCTACATCGCCGATTTCTGCAGATTTCTGGAGAACCGTTACCTGCCGGCTGCCATGTTTCAGGTTCTGGGCTGGCGGATCCTGACCTTCGCGGTCAGCCTCTTTCTCTTTCTGATCTGTGTTGCACTGTATATGAATGCAGACCTTGGCCAGGTGCCCTTCGATTCGATTGCCATTATGGTCAGCAGAGGCTTTCATCTACCCTTCATGCCGGTCCGCATGGCCTGGGATTTCCTTCTCATCGCAGGCGGCATACTGGCAGGAGGCAGGCTTCATATAGCAACGGTGATTCTGGCTCTGACCGTAGGACCTGCTGTGACTGCGGTCGGGAAAGTGATCAACCGGATTCTCGGGAGAGATCAGGCGCTGGACAAGTGAGGTAGATTTATGGCTGAGGAGAAAGATCTTTTAAATCTTTTTTATCACGAAGACGGAAGCAGAAGAACTGTAGAGGATTCCGGACGTGACCCTCTGACCGGTCTGGTCCGCATGCATCCCTTTATGGGGCGCATGCAGAAAATGCGGGTAGAGAAGTCGGAGGCCGAGGGAGAAGATGAGCTGGTCGTTCTCTTTCTGGATCTCATTAATTTCCGTATGATCAACCTCCGGGAGGGTATTGCCAGAGGCGATCAGTGTCTTAAAATCCTGGGAAACTGTCTGACCGAGTGCTTTCCGGAGGGCATTGTCTCTCATTTTGATGCCGATCACTTCGCTCTGATTACGACAAGAAGGAATCTGGAGGACCGGATTGCAACCGCAAGAGAAGAGTTTCGAAAGTCCTTCCATATCCCTCTGGACTGCGCCATCGGCGCCTGTGTCTGGGATCATCATGAGGACAATGCCGAGACCCTTCTGAATTATGCCAAAGCGGCCTGCGACGAGGCCAGAAAGAAGATCGGAAGCTATGTCTGCTTCTATACTCCTGAGATCGGCGAGGATATGGAGACGACGGAATACGTTATCTCCCATATCGATGAGGCGGTGAACAAGGGCTGGATTCAGGTTTACTATCAGCCCCTGGTCCGTTCCATCACCAACAAGATCTGCGGTCTCGAGGCCCTGGCCCGGTGGAAGGATCCGGAACGGGGCATGCTGCCTCCCATTGACTTTATCGGACCTCTGGAGAAGTCTCATCAGATCTGGAAGCTGGATCGAAGCGTCATAAGCCAGGTCATTCAGCAGATCGCCGAACGGTCCGGACGGGGCGAGCCGGAGATTCCGGTTTCTATCAATCTCTCCAGGATTGATTTCATTGTCTGTGATATTTTCCAGGAAATTGAAAAGCTGGTTCAGGCCTATGATGTGCCCCGGCGTATGCTTCATATCGAGGTTACCGAGAGCATCATGATGTCCGGAAACAGCAATATCCCGGAGACACTGGATGCCTTCCGCAATGCCGGCTACGAGATCTGGATGGATGATTTCGGAAGCGGCTATTCGACCCTGAATCTCTTAAAGGACTACAGCTTTGATGTCCTGAAGCTCGATATGATTTTCCTTCGGAGCGACAGCCCGCGTTCCCGGGATATCATTACCTCCGTTGTCGAAATGGATAAGAGAATCGGCATCCGGACTCTGGCGGAGGGCGTCGAGACGGCAGAACAGGCGGAATTCCTGAAAAAAATCGGCTGCGAGAAAATGCAGGGCTACTATTTCGGAAAGCCCATGCCTTATGACGAGATGCTCGAGCACAGTATCAAAAGAGGGCTCGGCATTGAGACCGCCAGGCAGAAGACCTGCTATGATGCTCTGGGCACCGTGAACTTCATGACGGATATCCCCCTGGTTATTGTGGAGGAGAAGGGCGGAAATTTCCATCTCCCTTATATGAATGAAGCAGGCCTGAAGCTCCTCCATCGGGATGGTGTCTCCGGACTTTCGGAGTTGGAGAAAACGGCCAATGATCACGAAAACGATGCAGGCGCTTTAATCTACCAGGCCGGTCAGTACGCCGTTCACAGCGGTCATACCGGAGAGATGTTCACTTCCTTCAAGGGGAAGGAACGGCTGATCAAGTATCAGTTCCTGGGAAAATATGACGATACCAGTCTCTTTTCCGCCCTGATCTACGAGCAGACACCTGCTGGGGAGGACCTCTCGGACAAGAGAAGGATGCTTCAGAACGTCCTATATTTCTATACCTATATCTTCGGTATTGATTTCAGGAAAATGACCATCCAGGACATCCGTTACACGGAAGGCTTCGCCATCCAGAGTCATGCCATGCCTTTGAAAAACAAGAGCGGATATGCGTCTCTGCTGCCGTCCATCTTCCCGGTGGATCAGAAGCGCTTTGATGCCTTCCTGGATCCGAAGACGCTGAAAACAAGGCTGGAGGATTCGGAAGACGGAACCATTCGCGAGGATTTCCGTACCAAGGATTCCCAGGGCCGCTTTGTCTGGATGACCCATCAGATTCACTTCATGCCGAATTCGGAAGAGAGACAGGGCCTCTATGTCATTCAGAAGGCAGAGAAGGGGAAAGAGACTTCTCGGACCCTGGCTCTTCGCGGAGAGAGCGCAAGAAAGGAAGACCAGGTCCGGTCCGGCCTCTGGCAGGAGCTGATGCTTCATATTCCGCTTCCTATTTTCTGGAAGGATATCAATCGAAGATTCCTGGGAGCCAGCCAGTATTTCCTGGACTATTACGGCTTTCGTTCTGTGGATGACATTCTGGGCCGAACCGATGAGGATATGGGCTGGCATCCCAATAATGAAAACTACCTGTCCGATGAGGAGGAAATCCTAAGGACCGGAGCGGTCCACTTCAATGTGCCCGGGAAATGCATAGTTAACGGAGAATCCCGGAGAATCTATGCGACCAAGTGGCCGACCTACCGGGACGGAAAGATCACAGGTCTCATGGGCTACTTCCTGGATCCGGAGATCCGCCTGAATCCTGAGAATAAGGAGAAGAAGCATTTTCCAGATGCTTCCGACCGGATGGAAAACGTGGCCAAATTCCTCGAGGATCTGGTGGCCTACGAGGCCGATTACCGGCTCAACCGGCGGAATTTCGGAGCCCTTTATGTGCGGATTCCCGAGATCCAGAGAATATCGGATAATTACGGCCATCCCATTATGTACTCGGTCGTTGAGACCTGTGCAAAGGCTATCGGAAAGGCCGTCGGCCATGCTGCGTCGGTATCCTATGTCGGCGTGGGAGAGTTTGCCATCGTATCGGCCTATGTTTCCGAGGATGAGCTTCAGGACAAGGCCGAGCAGATCCGCCAGGGCATCAATGCCATCCGGACCGTGGACGGCGTGTCCTGCACCCTCTATGCCAAGGTCTTCTGCTTCTATGCGGAAGAAGTCAGCGGCCTTCGGGACTGGCTATCTCATATGGTTACGATTTTCGTAAAGAGCAGGGAGGACCTGAATCTGAAGAAGACCGGACAGAAATTCTCCGGATGCGGCGCCGGTATCAAGCCTCCGGTCAGGCTGGCCTTCGATCTCGAGGGAAGCAACCGGACCATAAGGACTCTGATGGATTCGGCCGGAATCGGCTGCTATATCTTAAAACCCGACCACACTATCCTCTACTGGAACCGGACGGCAGAGGAGCTTCTGGGCTTCGAGGCTTCGGAAATGCAGGGCAGAAAGTGTACCGAGATGCCCCTGGGCTGCTCCTTTACCTCAAGCACCGCCATTCCGGATTACAGCTGCCCGGCAACCGTGGCCTATGCGACAGGAAAGACCTCGTCTCTTCAGATGTTTATGAAGAATAAGAACGGAAAGGATGTCCTGATCCGGAATACCCTGGTGCCTCTGAAGGACCTGGACGGAAAGATCTGCGAGCTGGTTTCCTTCTTTGTTCCGATCACGGACGACAGCTATGATGCCTCCATGGTCCGGAATATCTATGAGATGGCTACCCGAGATCCGGTAACGGGTCTGCCCGGACGGAAATACATGGAATCCTGCCTGGGGGAGGAGCTGGAGCGCTTCCGCCGGGACGGAAAGCCCTTTGCTGTGCTTTTTGCCGATATCAATGACTTCCACGAAGTCAATAACCGTTACGGCCATGAGGCCGGCGATGCCATCCTTGGCGTCATGGGCATGGCCCTGCAGAAATTCGGAAGAAAGGCAGACCATTTCTGCCGCTGGGGCGGTGACGAATTTGTAGGACTCCTTCATCTCCGTGACAGCAGTGATCTGTCCGGAGCAGCAAAGAGGCTTCACGAGGTCGCCGGAAGCTGCGATGCCGAGGTGAACGGCCGGAAGATCAGCTGCCAGACAGCCATCGGCATTACCGTTGTCCGGAAGGAGGATGACGTCAAGTCCCTGATCGCCAGGGCGGACAGTTACATGTACGAGTCCAAGAGACATAGTGATAAACGCGTAATTACGGATTTGAATGTGGGAGATGTGGTGTAGACCGTAAACAGGTCAGGAATACAGAAGCGAAGTAAATGAGGAGCAGGACATGTCATATCAGAGCCTTTTTTACAGACTTTTCTTTGAATTGAATCTCTTTGGAGTCATTCTTGTATTGGTACTCAATATCAGAATGATTCTGAGCCCAATGATCCTGGGTCAGAAATATTTCAGACGCTTTCTGAACTGGCAGGTGATCTTTTTCTTGTCGGACAGCCTGGCCATGCTGACTGGGAACTCGTCTCTGCCGATTTTTGAATTTCTGACCATGCTGCTGAAAAGCTTGTATTTTCCCTCCAGCATCGGTATCTGCTGCGAATTTTTCCGTTATTTCGAGGAATGCCGGCAGAGCAGCTGGGCCAGGAAACGGAGATTCCAGTTCTGGTCCGACCTGCCTCTTATGATCGATGCCTTCCTGATCCTTTTGAACTTCCGCTTCGGTTTCCTTTTTTACGTGGATTCACAGGGCATGTATCGGAGGGGCCCGCTTTTTACTCTGACCTATTACATCTGCTTCGGATATGCCTTTCTCTCAATGATCCGATCCGTCAGAGATGCCTTGAAGAAGGAAAACTATGCCAACCGGGGCTATTATCTCCTGCTCGCGGGGATGCCTATCATCCCGATCGCGGCCTCACTGGTTCAGTTTTTCATTCCCAATCTTCCTCTCCTCTGTCCCATTCTGAGCATTTTCTCTGTTCTGATCTACATCGATGCCATGCAGCAGCTGATTTTTACCGACCCTCTGACCGGCTTGAATAACCGCCGCCAGTTCTTAAAGACTCTGGTTTCCATGACGGGAAGCCGGCGGGAGGGGGAAGCCCTCCATTTCGCCATGGTCGATGTCAATCATTTCAAATCCATCAATGACACCTATGGCCATGAGGCCGGCGACAAGGCCCTGGTCATTCTGGCCGAAGCCCTGACCAAGTGCTTTGAGCGTGATCAGAAGAAGGCCTGTCTCTGCCGTTATGGCGGGGATGAATTTGCAGTCGTCCTCTTGTCAGAGGATCCGGAGGAATTAAAGCAGCGCATGGGAGAGACTGCCGGGATGGTCGAGACCCTTTCAAAAGAGCAGGATATGCCGGCTCCCTTTACCTTCAGCGTCGGCTATTCCACCTGGGAGGAGGATGACGATCCGGACCAGCTGCTTTCCCGGGCCGACCTCGAGATGTACCGGAACAAGAGAAGAGTTCACCGGAGTCTGGGGAGATAGGCTGGAATAAGAGACGGGTGCATCCTTCAAAATCGATCCATGAAACCAGGAAATCCGAAGAAAAACATCGGAACTTGATTTTTTGCTCGAAATCGATGTGTAAAATCAGGGAAATTAGAAAAATTCACATCGGGATTTGAATTTTTCTTTGAAATCGATGTTTAAAATTCTGAAAAATGGAAATAATAACATCGGGATTTGGATTTTTCATCAAAATCGATGTTCAAAAGCCGTAAAGACCGAGAAAATAACATCGGAATTTGAATTTTCCTTCGAAATCGATGTCTGAAGACTCTATCCAGGGTATCGGGATTAAAATTTCAAGTAATAAATCTTGTTTCAATCAAATAGAAGAGAGAAAATCGACTGCGCGGCCTTGTTTCCGTCTTAGAAATGGAAAGAGAACCGCGCAGTCAGCGTATTGAGAAAGTTTTTGCCAGCAAGTATACGGGAAGAATAACAAGCATCCAAGAAGGTCGACAAGTATCCGAGAAAATACAAGGCAGATCAAAAATACATATAATTCATATTGACTTAGTAGGATAAATGGGATATAGTTACTCCAACATCCGAAAGAGATGTGACACAAGACAGGATTCGAAAAAAGGTTCTGCAGGGATGCAGAAACTGATTCTGCTGAGTCGGATCCCACACAAGAATCAGAAATTACTCCTTATAAGAAATCGGCTGAAGGAAAACAGCTACAAGAAACAGATGCAAGAAATCAGCCGAGAGAAATCAGCTGACAGAAACAGCTGCAAGAAAACAGCAATCAGCAGAACAAACAGGAACAGGAAAAAGAAAAGCAGGAAACGAAAGAGAGGAAAGATTATGAAAAGAAGAGGCAGATGGCATAAGATTCTGGCGCTTGGCCTGGCGGCCGTATTTACCGTAGGAGCGCTTGCAGGCTGCGGAAGCAAGAGCGGATCTTCCTCCAGTAAGGGCTACCGTACCCTGGATGAGATCAAGAAGTCCGGCACCATCCGGATCGGCGTTTTCTCCGACAAGTCCCCCTTCGGATATGTCGATGATGACGGAAACTACGCCGGATACGATGTATATTTCGCAGAGCGTCTGGGCAAGGACTTAGGCGTCAAGATCAAATATGTCTCCACTGAGGCAGCCAGCCGTGTCGAGTATCTGCAGACCGGAAAGGTTGATGTCATCCTGGCAAACTTCACCGTTACCGATGAACGTGCCAAGCAGGTTGATTTCGCTAAGCCTTATATGAATGTAGGCCTCGGCGTTGTCTCCCATGACAGCCGCGTAATTACCGATATGAGCCAGATCAAAGATGATGATCAGGTCATCGTTATCTCCGGTACCACCGCAGAAACCTACCTCACCAAGAATTATCCCAATATCAAGCAGCAGAAGTTCGATACCTATGCCGCAGCCAAGAGCGCCTTTGAAAACGGCACCGGCGTAGCATGGGCCAACGATAACACCGAGGTTATCGCCTTTGCCAAGGCCAACCCGGGCTACACCGTCGGCATTGATTCCCTGGGCGATCCGGATACCATTGCACCTGCAGTCACCAAGGGCAACAGCACTCTTCTGAAGTGGATCAACGAAGAAATCGAGACCCTGGGCAAGGAGAACTTCTTCCACAAGGACTATGAAGCAACGCTGACCTCCACCTACGGCGCAGATTACGAGGATACCCTGGTCATCGAAGGCGGTAAGTCCAGCAACTGATCATATCAAATTCAGATCTGAAAAGAAGGATTTATCCAAGACAAGGCTGCAAAACTAGTGTAGAATAAACAAGAAATTCCAGAGTGATCACATAAGGAATCTTCATATTTCTTATGTGATCACATCTTGCTATATTGAGACCGGAATTATTTTGAAACCGGAACAGTTTCAGATTGTATTTCTGAGATCTGATCAGTTTCGATTGTATTTTTAAGATCGGAAGGGTTTCAGAATGAATTCTTTGAAACCTGAATGATCTGAAAACCTGTCAAATGAAACCCGAAAACAAGATCCACCAGAGGCATAAGTCATGAGTATAGATACTATGATCAGCTACCTTCCCCTCTATTGGAAGGCCCTGATCCTCACACTCCGAATTGGCTGGATGGGCATCGTCTTGGGCATCGCCCTGGGACTTGTGGTTGCTCTGATCCAGCACTTTAAGATCCCTGTCTTAAGACAGATTGCAGTGGTATATATCGAACTGATCCGGAATACACCCCTTTTGGTCCAGCTTTTCTTCTTATATTATGCCCTGCCGAGACTGGGCCTGAAAATCGATGCGGAAGCCTGCGGTGTGCTTGGTCTATCTTTACACGGAGGTGCCTATATGGCAGAGGTCTTCCGGAGCGGCCTGGACGGCGTGCCTGCCATTCAGGCGCAGAGCGCTCTGGCCCTCGGCATGACCAGAGGCCAGGCCATCCGGAAAGTTATCCTGCCCCAGGCCATCAGCACCAGCGTGCCGGCTTTCGTGGCGAATATCATTTTCCTTCTGAAGGAGACCTCGGTCTTCTCCGCTATCAGCCTCATGGATCTCATGTTCACAGCCAAGGATCTGATCGGTCTATATTACACAACGATCGAGTGCCTGGTCCTGCTCGTGATTTTCTACCTGTTAATGCTCCTTCCGGTTTCCATTATCGGAAGTATTGTAGAGAGGAAGGTGCGCTATGCGGGATTTGGGGATTGATATTTTATTCAAGGGAGTCAATTTTCAGAGACTTCTCGAAGGCCTCTGGGTTTCCATGCGGATCAGCCTGATCTCCGTGGCCATCAGTATCGTCCTTGGCCTTTTGATCGGCGCCCTGATGACACTGAAAAACCCGGTCATTAAGGTCATTACCCGGATCTATCTCGAGATCGTTCGGATCATGCCCCAGCTGGTCCTTCTCTTCATCGTTTTCTTCGGAACAACCAGAGTTCTTGGCATCAATATCGATGCGGAATACGCCAGCATCATTGTCTTCTCCTTCTGGGGCACCGCCGAAATGGGCGACCTGGTCCGGAGCGCACTGATCTCCATCCCCCGTCACCAGTACGAGAGCGCGGCGGCCCTGGGCATGAACCGACTCCAGACCTTTCAGAAAATCATCCTGCCTCAGACCCTGCGCCGGCTGATCCCGAACTCCATCAACCTGATCACCCGTATGATCAAGACGACCTCCCTCGTCATGATGATCGGAGTCGTCGAGGTCCTGAAGGTCGGTCAGCAGATCATCGAAGCCAACCGTACGACTGATCCGAACGGCGCCTTTGTCGTCTACGGAGCCGTCTTTGTTCTGTATTTCATCGCCTGCTGGCCCATATCCATGCTGGCCAGGTATCTGGAGAAGCGGTGGAATTGATCGCTGGAAATGATCAGGAAATGTCGTTGAATTGCGATAAGAGTATCAGAAAACGATGGAAGATATTGCTATATGATCGCAGATGGTCGTGAAATGAATTGCGACCGCTTGCTCGGAAACAGAAGAGACTGAACAGAAATCTTAAGTATAGAAGATCCGGATTTGATTCGGAAATATAGACCAAGACGGGACAGAGTAAAATCCCCGGAGGAAAAACCATGGCAGAGACCATTCTTGAAGTAAGTCACATCACAAAAGAGTATAAGGAAGGACAGCCGGTCCTCGATGACCTGTCCCTGGAAGTCCATAAGGGCGAAGTCGTCGTCATTGTCGGCCCCTCGGGCTGCGGCAAGTCGACCCTCCTTCGTACCATGAACGCCCTGGAGCCCATCCAGAAGGGAAAGATCACCTACCGCGGTCAGGAAATCCGCCCGGATGCCAAGAACATCACCGAGCTTCGCCAGAAGATCGGCATGGTTTTCCAGAGCTATGATCTCTTCCCCCATAAGACCATCCTCGAAAATGTAACCCTTGCCCCGGTTCTGGTGCAGAAGCGGAACAAGGCAGAGGTCGAAGAGGAAGCCTTGAAACTCCTCGACCGTGTCAACCTGGCAGACCGGAAAGACGATTATCCCCGTCAGCTGTCCGGCGGACAGAAGCAGCGTGTCGCCATCTGTCGGGCCCTGGCCATGCATCCGGAAGTCATGCTTTTTGATGAGGTAACCGCAGCCCTGGACCCAGAGATGGTCCGCGAGGTTCTGGATGTCATGCTCGAGCTTGCCAAGCAGGGCAATACCATGGTCATCGTCACCCATGAGATGGCTTTCGCCAAGGCCGTCGCCGACCGTGTCATCTTCATCGACCAGGGCAAGATTGTTGAGGAAGGAAATCCGATCGACTTTTTCGAGCATCCCAGGGAAGAGCGAACCAGGAAATTCCTGAATACCTTCAGTTACAATAAGGTTGAGAAGGAAGCAGAGTAAATCAGATTTCTGATCGTACTTTCGCTTGTATAGAACTGTTTTGAAGGCTATGAGCTCGATGGTGATACCGATGTGCAGAATTCATGACATAATCGAGCAGACTGCAAGACCTTCTCTTTCTAATTTCTTAGGGAGTGATCGGAACTACATAGACTCCGTCCGGCCGCCGGTAGGCAGCATTGGACATGCCGCAGACTACACAGAGAGCCTGCGGCTTTTTTGCGTTTGAAAATTTGTAGCAATGAGAACCACAAATTTGTAGCAGTGAGAACCACAAATTTGTAGTAATGAGAACTATAAATTTATGGTAGCGAGAATCACGATGCGGGTCTCTAGGTTCCCATGGATCGATTTTGAAGGAAAATTCGGATCCCGTTCCATTTCGCTTCGGATTCCCGGATTTCATGGATCAATTTTGAAGAAAATTTCCAATCCCAATCCCTGCTGCCCGTTAATCACCTCAATGAAGAATTCCTGATGTAAAAGCATGCCCAAAAAGCTATGATAAAAAAGGAATTCAGAAAGCTAAGATTCCTGACACAGGAAAAGGGAATCAAAACCAATAACTGAAACAAGAGAAAAGGGGATCAACACAAATGACAGAACAAGAACAAGAGCAGATGTCCAAGCTTCTGAGCTCGCCGGAAGCCATCCGGTCACTTTTCATGAAGGGCGATATCCAGAGAGATGCCGAGAATAAAGAACCGGCCGAAGTGGATACCATAGCCAATGTAAGCTACGGCCCATACGGCGCCGCCAATCTCATGGACATCTATTTCCGAAAGGATATGCCCGGACGGAATCCAACCATCATCAATGTCCATGGCGGCGGATGGGTGACCGGCGGCAGATGGAATTACAAGTGGTACTGCATGGATATGGCAAAGCGGGGCTTCACCGTGATCAATGCCGAGCTTCGCCTGGCACCGGAGAATAAATTCCCCTGCATGCCGGAAGATGTCAACAATATCCTGACATGGATCGAAAGCCAGGGTACCCTCTACCATATGGATCCGGACAATCTCTTCCTCTGCGGAGATTCAGCCGGTGCCCAGGTCGGCAGTCAGTATCTGACCATGCTGACCAATCCGGACTACGCGAAGCTTTTTCCCTTCCCCATGCCGAAGCTTCAGATCCGGGCCTGCGCCCTGAACTGCGGCGTCTACGATCTGAACGCAGCTTATCAGACCGGAGACAAGACCCTAGGCTATTATCTCGAGGACAGCGGAATCCATGATCCGGAAGCATTCAAGGTTGTGGAGCACCTGACAAGCAGCTTCCCGCCCGCCTTCATCATGACCTGCGAAGGAGACTTCCTGAAAGCCAATGCCGAACCCTTTTATAAGAGCTTGAAGGACCTCGGCGTTGAGACCGAGCTTCGGATCTACGGTGATAAGGAAAATCCTCTCGGCCATGTCTTCCATCTCAACATGCAGAGCGAAGAAGGCAGGAAGCTGAACGATGAAGAAAGCGAATTCTTTAAGAAGCATATCCTGAAAATCTGAGATTCTGATGGGAAACTCTGACAGGAAGCGAATAAGCACCAGTAGAAATACCCGCACAAATCCGACATGAATTTAAGATTGAAATCCCGGCAAGTATGCTATAATTTTTAAAATATAGATCAAAATAACAGAAACAATAGGAAATATTCTGTTAGCTCTGTCAGGAAAGGAAAAGAAAATGGAAAAAAGAAGAATCGACACCACATGCGTCCAGGGAGGCTATCATCCGGGAAACGGAGAACCCAGAGAGGTCCCCATCATCCAGTCCACAACCTTTAAGTACGACACCAGCGAGGACATGGGCAAGCTCTTTGATCTCGAAGCCAGCGGCTACTTCTACACCCGCCTGCAGAATCCGACCAATGATTATGTGGCTGCAAAGATTGCAGAGCTCGAAGGCGGAACCGCAGCCATGCTGACTTCCTCCGGCCAGGCCGCCAACTTCTTCGCCATGTTCAATGTGGCAAATAACGGAGACCATATCGTATCCTCCGCCAGCATCTACGGCGGCACCTTCAATCTGATTGCCGTCACCATGAAGAAGATGGGAATCGATGTCACCTTCGTCGAGCCGGACTGCAGTGAAGAAGAACTGAACGCCGCCTTCCGTCCCAACACCAAGTGCGTCTTCGGCGAGACCATCGCCAACCCGGCCCTGACCGTTCTCGATATCGAGAAATTCGCCAAGGCAGCCCATGCCCACGGCGTTCCCCTGATCGTAGACAATACCTTCGCCACTCCGGTCAACTGCAGACCCTTCGAGTGGGGCGCTGATATCGTCACTCATTCCACGACCAAGTACATGGACGGCCACGGCACAGCAGTCGGCGGCGCCATCGTCGATTCCGGAAAATTCGACTGGATGGCTCATGCCGATAAATTCCCTGGTCTCTGCACACCCGACGAATCCTATCACGGCATCATCTATGCCGAGAAATTCGGCAAGGAAGGTGCCTTCATCACCAAGGCAACTTCCCAGCTCATGCGTGACTTCGGTTCCATCCAGTCTCCCCAGAATGCCTTCTATCTGAATCTGGGCCTGGAAAGCCTTCATGTCCGCATGGCCCGTCACTGCGAGAACGGCCAGAAAGTGGCTGAATTCCTCGAAAAGCAGCCCAAGGTCCTTCATGTAAGCTATTGCGGTCTGCCCGATGATCCTTATCACAAGCTGGCAGAGAAGTACCTACCCAACGGCTCCTGCGGCGTTGTCTCCTTCGAGCTGGATGGTGGCAGAGAAGCAGCGTCCAAGTTCATGAAGAGTCTGAAGCTCATCGCCATCGAGACCCATGTCGCCGATGCCAGAAGCTGTTGCCTCAATCCGGCAACCTCCACCCACCGTCAGCTGACCGAGGAGCAGCTCAAGGAAGCCGGCATTCCGGC
>JAQYBF010000063.1 GCA_029338875.1 Lachnospiraceae bacterium | reverse complement strand
CCCTGATCTGCCAGACCCGCGGCCAGGTTCACGGCAGACGTGGTCTTACCCACACCGCCCTTCTGATTTGCGATTGCGATAATCCTGCTCATGTTCCTTCCCTCCTTATAATCTGAACGACTGGAAATACTTATCAAAGGTATCCAGATCCACATAGGCACATTTGCCGACTTTGATGACTGCTTCACATTCCTTGGCCATCTGCTTGAACTTTGTTATGCCCATGCTGTAGAGCTCTGCTCCCTCCTGGTACTTCACATACTGCTTTCTCTTGTTTCTTGCCTCTCTTGCCGCCTGACTAAGTGGTCTCATGTTCATTCTCCTTTCTGCACTGTTCTCTCAGATACGCATCAAATAAATCTCTCCGGACCCGGTAGGTGGTCTCGATCTTATAAAGGGCTCCTGCCTCTCTTGCCATCCGAAGGATCACCTTCTCTGTCAGTCCGTAGTACTCATAGCCGGATCTCAGATCAAAGAATCGTTTTTGGGCAAAGCGGATATCCGCCTCGTCCAGTTGATCCGAGACCTTCCACAAATTACCCCTCATCCTTCATCATCTCCCAGCGGTTCTTCACCTTCCGGACCTGTCCCTGGGTCAGAGGCTCCTGCCGGAACTTCTCCAGATAGGCATCGAAGATATCCCGGTTGATGAGGACGATTCCATCGAAGCGGTAGATGGCCCCGCATTCGTCTGCCAGTTTTAATAGCTTCCTGTGCTGCAGGCTGTAGACCACCTCACATTCCCGCCATGTCAGGAACTTTTTCTTCAGCCGGTTAGCCTCTTCCCTGATCTCCGTTCTTCGTTCCAGATCGTAATACTCGTCTGTCATCAGTTCTTCACCGATCCTGGTCTTGCTCATTGCACTTCTCCTTTCCTTTTGGATTTGTGGTATCCCGTGTCTTGGATTCAAACAAAATAAAAGAGGCACCTTCTTCAGAATCTCTTCTAAAGAAAGTGCCTCTAAGGCTACATATGATTTTTGTCTTGTCACACGTCAGAATCCATCAGTTTTTATCAAAAACTGCGGATTCGTTGCAACTTGGTTGCAATTCATGTCCAGGATTTTATCTAGGTCTGCAACTTGTTACACAAATCCAAGTACTTTTCGGCCGGATCAGTATAGCTTAGCACCTGCCGGGATGTGGTTGTCCACCATGAGAAGGTGAAGTTCTTCCTCATCGCTGTCCTTCTTGTTATTGACAGCAGAAAGAAGCATTCCGCAGGAGTCGATGCCCATCATCTTTCTCGGAGGGAGATTGGTGATGGCGATCAGGGTCTTTCCAACCAGCTCTTCCGGCTCGTAATAAGCGTGAATTCCGGAAAGAATGATGCGGTCGGTGCCGGTTCCGTCGTCCAGAACGAACTTCAGGAGCTTCTTTGACTTCGGAACTGCCTCGCAGGCCTTGACCTTAACGGCTCTGAAATCAGACTTGCTGAAGGTATCGAAGTCTACCTGCTCCTCGAACATAGGCTCGATCTTCACATTAGAGAAGTCGATCTTGTTATTCGGAGTGAAGAATCCGTTATTGTCAGATGCTGCCTCGTCCTTATGTACTTGTGTGTTATCCTTCTGATTGCTCTTGAGTGTCGGGAACAACAGTACATCCCGGATGGCCTGACTGTTCGTCAGCAACATGCAGAGACGGTCGATTCCATAACCGATACCGCCTGTCGGAGGCATACCATATTCCATCGCAGTCAGGAAATCTTCATCCGCATGGTCTGCTTCCTCATCACCGGCTGCCGCATTGGCATCCTGCTCCAGGAAACGCTCTCTCTGATCGATCGGATCATTGAGCTCTGAGTAGGCATTACACATTTCCCAGCCATTGATATAGAGTTCAAAACGCTCTACCTTTGACGGATCCGACGGCTTCTTCTTGGTCAGCGGGCTGATTTCGATCGGATGGTCCATAATGAAGGTCGGCTGGATCATTTTATCTTCGCAGAACTCATCGAAGAAGAGATTGACGATATCACCCTTCTTATGGCGGGCTTCATAAGCAATGCCCTTTTCATCGGCGAGTTTCTTGGCTTCCTCATCGCTTCCTACCTGATCGAAGTCGATCCCGGTCTCTTCCTTGATGGCTTCCACCATAGTCAGGCGGCGGAAAGGCTTACCGAGGTCGATTTCATGACCCGTTTCCTCATCTCCGTACCAGATGGTGGTGCCGCCACAGATCTTCTCTGCCAGGTCACGGAAGAGAGATTCGGTTAGTTCCATCATGCCGTTATAATCCGTATATGCCTGATAGAGCTCCATCAGGGTAAATTCCGGATTGTGCTTGGTATCAACGCCTTCATTCCGGAAAACTCGTCCGATCTCGAAGACACGCTCCAGTCCACCGACGATCAGACGCTTCAGATAAAGTTCCAGAGAGATCCGAAGCTTAACATCTTCATTCAGGGAATTGTAGTGAGTATTGAAGGGACGGGCATTTGCACCGCCGGCATTATGTACCAGAATCGGAGTCTCGACTTCCATGAATCCACGCTGATCCAGGAAATCACGAATCTCCTTTATGATCTTCGACCGCTTAATGAAGACCTCTCTGGAATCCTGATTCATAATGAGGTCCAGATATCTCTGACGATAGCGGGTATCGGTATCCTGAAGTCCGTGGAATTTCTCCGGAAGGATCTGCAGGCTCTTGGAAAGAAGGGTCAGTTCCTTGGCATGAACGGTGATCTCACCGGTCCTGGTGCGGAAAGCAAATCCCTTGACGCCAACGATATCGCCAACATCATACTTCTTGAAATCCGCATAGGCATCATCACCAAGATCATTGCGGGAGACATAGATCTGCATGTCACCCTTCAAATCACGAATATTAATAAAGCTTGCCTTACCCATGACACGCTTGAACATGATCCGGCCGGCCAGGGAAACAACCTTTTCTGCCGGGATCTCGGAAAGTTCGGGAATAGTGCTCTTCCCTTCCGCATCAACTTCCGGGACGATTTCGAGCTGGTCGAAATTTTCCCGAATATCACTGGTATGGTGGGTCTGATCGTACTTGGTGATCTGGAAAGGATCCTTGCCCTCTGCCTGCAGGTTCGCAAGTTTCTCTCGGCGGATCTTCAGAAGCTGGTTTACGTCCTGTGTCTGTCCATTATTATTCTTTGCCATGTCACTCTCCTAAATTACCAGGCTGGAAATCCAGAACCTTGAACTTCAGCTCACCGACCGGTGCTTCTACTGTCACGATATCCCCTGTCTTGGCCTTCATCAGGGCCGCACCCAGAGGAGAATCGATGGAAAGGGTTCCTTCTTCGGAATTGGCTTCCAAAGAACCGGTCAGACGATAGGTCATCTCCTCGTCTTCTTCGATATCCAAGATCTTCACGGTAGAACCCATGTTGATGGAATCTGTATCCAGTTCAGAAAGGTCAACGACCTCGGCATTCTTAAGGATTGCCTCGATCTCAGCCATACGTCCTGCCAGCTCAGCCTGCTCATCCTTCGCTGCATCGTACTCTGCGTTCTCGGAAAGGTCGCCCTGGGCACGTGCCTCTTTGATCTTCTCGGAGTTTTCCTTCATCCGAACGTTTTTAATATCATAATACTCATCTTCCAGCATTTTCTTCTTTTCTGCTGTCATGATATTTTTCTTAGCTTCCATGATCAAAACCCTTTCTTTCTCTGCTTCATATCATCGAAAACAGCGATGATTCGCCGTCTCATAAGTATTTCCTTGTTCTATAAGTCTACGCTCGCGATTAAATATTATAGGGTGTGGCCGTCTTGCTTGTCAAGAGCCGCTCTGAAATCAGAAAATGGCAGACCTGCGATAGCGGAAAATGACCTTCCCTTCGATATCGCAGGCCTGCCCCCAATGCAGAATAAGATTCCAATCGATCTATCTTCCGGTTCCCCGATCCGGAAGCCTCATGCAATAAGTTTCATAACTCCGTTCCTCCTGGATGATTCCTTCCATAACAGATCATTCTCCCCGAATCATCCCTTATATTCAATAACTCATTCTCCCCGGAATGATTCCTTCCATAACAGATTATTCTCCCCGGAATCATCCCTTATCTTCAATAACTCATTCTCCCCGGAATGATTCCTTCCATCATAGATTTTTCTCCCCGGAATCATCCCTTATATTCAATAACTCATTCTCCCCGAAATGATTCCTTCCACAGCAGATTATTCTCCCTGGAATCATCCTTTATCTTCAATAACTCATTCTCCCCGAAATGATTCCTTCCATAACAAATTATTCTCCCCGGAATCATCCTTTATATTCAATAACTCATTCTCCCCGGAATGATTCCTTCCATAACAAATTATTCTCCCCGGAATCATTCTTTCAATACAGCAAAGCTCTGGCTTCCCATCGTAAGACAAGGGCCTTTCAGACCAACCTCGTGAATCGAGAATCGAATCTTTCGTCCTTCCACTTCCGGAATAATGACTTCCTTTTTCTCCCCGTCCGGATTGATGGCCAGGATCAGATCTCCTCTTTGATAAATATAGGGCTGCCCTTTTCTGGAATACAGAGGCCGGAAGGCTGCATCAGCCTGCAGGTCTTCTTCCTCATGGCGAAGCTTGATCAGGCTCCTTGTCGTTTCCAGAAGAGAATCGGCTTTCCCCTCCATGGCCTGAACGGATGGCGCACCCTCTGCATCATCCACCGGGAGATAAAGCTTTTCGGGATCTGCCGTAGAAAATCCCTTATTCCTGCTGTCATCCCATTGCATGGGCGTCCGGCTTCCGGTTCTCTGGAAACCTCCTTCTTTGCTTGGCAGATTCAGATACCGCATTCCAATCTCATCTCCATAATAGAGGAAGGGAACCCCCGGCATAGTCAGAACAAAAGCATAGAAGAGCTTCAGTTCTTCATCGGTCAGCGTTCGTTTCGGCCGAGGCGTATCATGATTAGATGTCAGGAAACTGATATATCCCTTATCGCGGCTGCTGTTATATTTATTAATGTAGTCATCCAGAAAACGATTGATGTCACCACCGGCACCCTTCTTAAAATAGCTTCGGTCTTCCTTTGGATGCGGTTCATAATCACGAACCAGGCTGTTATAGCCATTGTTCCAGTGGTCCAGATAGAAATCCATATGGAAGCCACCCTTCACGATGGCCTGCCTCGGATTCGACCATTCGGAAACCAGGGCCGCCTCAGGATAATCCTGATCCAGCATCGCCCGGACATCCCGCCAGATCATGGCGACATGCTCCTTATCGAAATCATCGTCATCCTTGACCAGCGAATCTGCCATATCGCATCGGAACCCGTCACAGCCCAGATCCAGCCAGAAGCGCATGACATCCTTCATGGCCTCTCTGGTCTTCTGACACGCGGGATCATCCCAGCTCTTCTGCCAATCCTTCGTAACCTTGCCAAATCCATAATTCAAAGCCGGCTGGAAAGCGAAGAAATTCAGCATATAGCATCCGTCCCGCTCACTCGCACCCGCGATATAGGGATGTCCTTCAATACCGGAGAAAGCACCATTGGTCCAGACATAGCGATCGGAATAGGGGTTCTTTTCGGCCTTTTTCGACTCCTGAAACCATTCGTGTTCATCTGAAGTATGGCCCGGCACGAGGTCAATCAGGACGTGTATGCCTCTTTTATGGGCTTCCTTGAAAAGCCTTTCCGCATCCTCCTTGGTTCCATAGCGCGGGGCAACCTTCTTATAATCCCTGACATCATAACCGGCATCCCGGAAAGGCGAATCATAAAAGGGATTCAGCCACAAGGCATTGCAGCCCAGCCCTTTCACATAATCGAGTTTTTCTATAATACCATTCAGATCCCCGATTCCGTCGCCATTCGAATCATAAAAGCTCTGCGGATAAATCTCATAAAATACCGCATCTTTCAGCCATTTCGGCATCTATATCACTCTTATCCTTTCTAAATATAAACCGATATTAACCGATCCTTCCATCTGCATGGTTCCCGGCAGTTTCATCTGCCATAAAACCCGTCTTTCTTTTCAGCCGAACCAATCCGGGCAGTCACGTCCTCTCAAGGACATGCCCGATATCCCCGTCCGGATAAATGACCAGACTTCTCCCATACTGCAATTGCAGGATCTCCTTCTCCTTCTGCAGGCGCTCCTCCGAAAAATGAAAGGTATTGAGGTAGATCGCATCCATCCCGACCTTCCCGGCAATCTGCATATCCGACCGGAAGTCATTCCCGACCATTACCGATTTCTCCACGGAGAGACCATGCTTTTTCAGTAAGGCCTCCATAAAATAACGCGAAGGCTTCCGCAGCCTCCATTCGCTGGAGATGAAGATATCATCGAAATATCCCGTCAGCTCCTCTGCCTCGATCTCAGCCCTCGTGAATACCCCCTGGGCATTGGACAAAAGGTAGACCCGGATTCCATTTTCCTTCAAAGTTTCCAGAACCTGTTTCGTGTTAGTATAAGTAGAAAACCTTTTCCTGGAAAGGATCCGGAAGGTGTTCGCCATGAGATCAACCCAATCGGAAGATAACAGCTCTTCCTCTGTATGTCTTTCATGAATCCGATAAGAAGATGGTCTATATTTCGGGGCCTCTCTTAAGAGCCTTACGAAGACTCGTTTCAAATCGATTTCCGGCAGGAGCCCCTTTTCTTCGAAAGAGCTTGACAAGGCCAGTCGAAGCCGCTCTGTCTCGTCTTCGACCAGCTCATGATATTTCTGATACAAGTCCTTCGGCTGATAGACGGCCCCGTAGACACCGTAGAGATCTGCCATCTCTTTCCAGAGTTTCGGATCTTCTTCATCGGTTTCGATGTCCACTAAAGTTCCATAAAAGTCAAAGATGACATTCTCGTAAGTCATTGATTCTCTTTCTCTGTCCTTATGGTTATTGCTCCGTCAGCACTGCTATATCATAAGAAGGAATGGTAAGCGTCTTCTTCTCGTACCTGACCTCTGCCGTCGAAACATTTAAAACCGCAGCCAGCTTGTCGAAGCCCGATCCACTTAGATCCACCTTTTCGGTCTTTTTCGACAGATTCAAAACAAGCATGACCTTCTTTCCCTTCCATTCCTTCACCATGACAGCGGTATTCTTTGTACTTCGTTTCTCGTCAACCCTGGTCTTTCCTTCTGCAATTTCCGGGAAAGCTGACCGGATCCGAATCGCATTCCGATAATAATTATAGATAGAAAGCGGATCCGACTTCTGCTTATCATAAGCCGGATAAACCATTTTGACGTCATCCGAACCGACCGGAGGATCACACATGTACTTGCCATCCTTTTTCCCGGTCCAGAGCATAGGCTGTCTCTTGTCCTCATCCTTTCCGGATCCCTTCATACCGAGTTCCTCTCCATAATAGACGAAGGCATTGCCCCGGGTCATAAGGTTCAAGGCACCCGCGACTTTGGTCTTCGCCTTGGCCTTTTTCATTCCGGCATAGTATCCTGCTGACCGGGCCATATCATGATTGGTATAGAAGGGGGCATTGATGGCATTGGGATTATTTTTCGCATACAGGTCTTCTTCTTTGACCAGGGCTTTGGCAAATTGCAGGGCATTATAGCTTCCCCGGCTGGTTCCTGTGATAACTCCGCTGTCATCTGCAAAAGCAAAATCAAAGAAGGAATCCACGCCGCTCTGGTAATAAGAAGCATATTCCAGCTGATTGGTCCATGCCTCGCCAACCAGGTAGACATTCTTTCGAATGCCTTCCGCTGTATCCTTCAGCCACTTTAAGAAAGCAATATTGGATTTCTCATCCCCTGTATAATAGGAAGTAACCGCATCCAGGCGGAAGCCGTCAACCTTCCTGTCCAGCCAGAACTTCATAATGTCTTTGATTTCACTTCTGACTGCCTGGCTGTCCAGATTCAGATCCGGCATCCCACTCCAGAAACGAGCCTCATAATACCACTGGCTCCCGGCCAGTTTCACATAGCCGTCTTTTTGTTCCCGGGAGAAATGATAATAATCGAAATAAGGGCACTGCGAAGGATCCGGATTCTGATCTCCCAGACTTTTCAGATACTGAGCGGCACTAAGAAACCAGGGATGGTGGTCCGAAGTATGGTTGATAACGAGGTCATAATAGACTTTCATGCCTCTTTTATGGCACTTTTGGATGAGATCCTCGTAGTCCTCCATACTGCCGAAATCCGGATCGATCGATTTATAGTCCACAACATCGTATTTGTGATAGGAATAGGCTTTTGAAACCGGTGTCAGCCAGATGCCATCGACACCCAAGCTTTGTTCCGATTCCTTCTTGCCATCGTTCAGATAATCCAGTTTCTTTTCGATCCCTTTCAGATCTCCGATCCCATCTCCATTGGTATCGGCAAAGGCATAGGGACAGATCTCATATGTCGTCCCATAAAAGCCATCCGCCTTACATTTCTTAAGGTTTCGGTTTACCGTATCCATCTGCACTGTTTTCCCTCCGGATGGGTTTTGGGCCATCTCTCCGCAAGCGGAAAAACAGCCCGAAAGGAGGGACAAAAGAAGGAAAAAAGCGAAAAGGACACGAACTCTCTTAGCCTTTAACCGCACCGGTAACTCCTTCTACATAATATTTCTGCATGAACATAAATAAGACAGCGATCGGAATCGAGACGACAACTGCGCCTGCCGCAAAGGAGGTATACCACTGATGGATATATTCCTTCTGCAGCATATTCCAGAGACCGATGGCCACGGTATATTGGTCTGAATTTGCTCCACAGATGACACTGGCAAAAATGAAATCTACCCAGGGTCCGATGAAGGAGGTCAAAACCGTATAGATGATAATCGGCTTGGACAAGGGCATAGTGATCCTGGTAAAAACCTGCCACTGGGTTGCGCCGTCAATAATAGCGGCTTCATCGATAGAAAGAGGAACCGTATCAAAGAATCCCTTGGCGATCTGGAAGCCCATGCCCGAGCACGCGGAATAGACCAGCATCAGTGCAATGATAATACCCTGTCCCTTCAGAAGTCCCATGGCTTTCAGGATATAATACTGCGCAACCATGGACATAAAGCCCGGGAAGAGGCCGAGGATCATGGCTATGTTCATATAAGGCTTCCGGAACTTAAATCTCATGCGTGACAGGCAGTAGGAAACCGAGAGAACAAAGAAGGTGGAGATAATGCAGGTAACCACAGCGATCACCAGTGTATTGCTGAACATCCGTGGGAAGTTCAGCACGTTATGATCCGTGAAAAGTTTTACATAGTTATTCAATGTATAATGCTTGGGAAAGAAGGTATCCACATAAGACCCCGGTTCTTTTCGAAAGCTTGTTAACACAATCCAGACAATCGGCATGACCCAGAGAAAAGCCAGGACCGCCAGAAAGGCGTGAACAATGATGTTTACGACCAGTTTTCTTGGATTTATATATTTCCGTCTTGTCGCATGTTTGATCTGACTCATCGAAACGCCTCCTCATCCTTATAGGAACTTGAATTTCTGTAAGTTACAAGCGTTATAACCGTAAGAATTACAAAGGTGAAGATGCCGATGACAGCGCCGATATTGTAGTACTGCTGGTTGATCGTCAGTTTATAAAGCCATGTAACCAGAAGATCTGTCTTACCGGCGGTATCTCCGAGTTCGGTCGGTCCACCTCCGGAAAGAAGGAAAATAACGTTGAAGTTATTAATATTTCCGCAGAAAGAGGTGATCAGGTAAGGCGTTGTAATAAAGAGCATGTAGGGAAGGGTGATCTTGAAGAAAATCGTCGCCGGACCGGCTCCGTCTACCCTGGCTGCTTCGTTCAACTCGGCCGGGATATTCTGCAGAATACCAGTTACCTGCAGCATGGTATAAGGGATACCAACCCAAAGGTTAATCACAATGACTGTGACTCTTGCCCAAATCGTATTGGTGAAGAAAGGCAGGGGCTTGGAAATCAATCCCCACTCCTGAAGCAGGACATTCACTGCACCCTGTGGCTGCAGCATAGTTCTCATAATAAGAAGGGAAACGAACTGTGGTACTGCAATGGATAAAACAAAACAGAATCTCCAGAATGCCTTCCAGTGTGTGTCTTTCCGGTTAATAATCAAGGCCAGAATCATGCCCAGGATATAGTTTAAGAAGGTGGCAAAGATAGCCCAGATCAGGGTCCATGCTAAAACGCCCCAGAACTGGCGTCCGATATTTCCCTTCATATTGAGAACCCGGCCAAACTGTTTCAATCCATCCCAGTCAAAGAGCGTCAGATGATCTCCTTCCACCGAATAGTTGGTAAAGGCCATTGAAATCATGAATACGAGCGGAACGATATTAAATATCAGGATTCCTAAGCAGGGAAGTGTCATCAGGGTTACATGGAGTTTTTTATCTGTCAGGGTAATCAAATCCTCAATTGGCGTAGGAACATGTTCGTCATTTTCCATGAGAACCTGGCAATGATAAGACTGTCTTAACTGAAGAACCCAGAGAAGAACGATTGCCGCAATGACAAATAACGTAATAACTCCATACAAAAGAATCAGAAGGGAATTATCTCCTTTGGAATATTCAAAAACGCCCTTTGATTCATTCCATACCTTGCCCTGTGCTTGATCTCCAAGCCCTGGCAGTTTGATAAGATTATCACATCCATTTTTGACCATGAAGACAACAAAGGCTATTTCAAAGAGGAATACAATCAGCCCCTTTAATAACTGCTTATGTGTCATGAGACCAAATCCCATGAAAATGCAGGAAAGCCTTGTCTTAAAGTCTCCGTATTTCAAAGCGTTCTTCACGGTATACTTATATTTATGTTCAGATAATGCCGTAGCTGTCATTTTGATTCCATCGCTTTTCTAAAATTCATTTAAAAACGCGGCCAGAGAAATCTCCAGCCGCGTACTTCTTCGTAAAATTATTCCGGCCTAAACATCAGAGATGAATTCTTGCTTCATTCATCAGTCAACTGCAGAGGCATTGATCTGTTCCTGCAGCTTTGCGGTCTGTTCAGCAGAGCTATCCTTGGTGATCTTACCACTGAGGATATTGTTACCCATGGCTGCAGCCGGATCCCACCAGTTGCCCATTGCCTTAAAGGAAGGCTGAAGGATGGAATTCTTATCAATGGTTTCAGCCTGAACGGTTGCCAGCACATCGCTTTTTACATCGATAGAAGTATCGGTCGGGATAATGTTTCTAGTCTTATAGTGATCTTCCTGAGCCTTGGTAGAACCAAGATAAGATGCCAGTGCAACGGCAACTTCCTGATTCTTGCAGTTCGGGTTTACACCGATTGCCTTAGATCCTCCGAAGGACTTCATCTGCTTTGCTTCTCCACCGATATTGATGGTCGGAAGGGTTGCAACGCCAAGCTTGTCTGCTCCGATCTGCTTCTGAGCATTCTGATAATCCCAGGAGCCGGAGAAGAATGCATCGATGCCCTTACCGAAGTTTGAAAGTCCGGATCCGTCGGCATCATTGACAAGCTTTCCGCTTGCTACAGCATCGATCAAATAGTCTGTTACCTGAGATGCATTATCGCCCAGCTGAATGCCGGCCTTTTCATCCTGACCGTCCTTTCCGAAGAAGGTTGCTCCGTTTGCAGCATAGAAGGCACCGATATACCAGCCATTGGACAGCTGAAATGCAACCTTGCCCTTCTGCATCATGGTGTCAAGGCTCTTTACGTCATCTTCTGTGAAGACATCTTTGTTGTAATACATAAACCAGGTATTTCCGGTGAAAGGAACGCCATAGATTCCGTCCTTGTAGGTAACGGAATTCACAACGGCATCGGAATTGCTCTTCTTGATTTTATCTACCGTCTCACCGCCAAGTTCTGAGATCGCATTGGCATTCACAAGAGTACCAATCTGATCATTTGCGAACATGTAAACATCAGCCGCTGCTGTCGGATCCTTTGTGACGTTCTTTCCGGCATCACCTTCTGAGCATGTGCCATACTTGAATGTGATCTTCCAGTCTGAGTGCTCCTTGGCGAAGTTCTCGCACTCGGTCTGAAGCCACTTGCCGTTTTCATCGGACTGATCTTCCTGAGGTCCCCAAACGGTAAGGGTCACTTCCTTGCTCTCGCTCTTTTTCGAAGTGGTTTTGGTCTCCGTCTTACTCCCTGATCCGCATGCAGTCACCATAGAAGCAACTGTTGCTGCTGAAAGTACTAGTGCTGTGGCTTTTTTAAATTTCATCTCATACCTCCCTCAAATACTACTTAAAACGTCGGAAACGTTTTCGCTGATGAACCTATTCTATTTGTAAACGTTTTCAAAATCAATGCTATGAATTAAACAGAATTTAAACTTGAATTTTATGCACGTTGTACAGTTTTACAGTCGAATTTGCTAATATTGTTGCTTTTTTGGCATAAATAATTGAATTTTTGGAATTTTGAATGGGATGAATTGAAATGACTGCTTTGTTTGTCGGGAACGGTTTCCGAAAAGTTTTCGTTTTCTTGCGTAGAGTCTGCTATATATTTTCCAAGAGTTTCTCCAGATCCCGGTAGGAGGTCACCTGATTCACTTCTCTCCGGAAGGCGGATGCGCCGCGATAACCCATGGTATACCAGGCGGCATGCTTTCTCATTTCCCGCATACCGATGTCTT